>JBFIDC010000080.1:0-11778 GCA_041581495.1 Nocardioides sp.
ACGTTCGCCGCCGCCAACCTCACCGGCGATCTGGGTCGTCTGGTCGGGACACCCGAACTGGTCCGCACGCTCTTCCTCAGCGAGGGCGTGAGTCCCGACCTCCTCCACCGGGTCGCCGCGCAGGTGGGTCCGGAGTCCTATCGCGCGTTCGTCGACATGCTCGCCTTGAAGCGTCCCAAGCCGGCGCGTGCCCGACGCGTCCCGATGCTGGTGCTCGGCGCCGCCGACGACTGGATCTTCCCGCCCCGTGACATCGAGGCCACCGCTGCTGCCTATGCCACCTCTCCGGTCATGGTCGACGACCTCGCCCACGACGTCATGCTCGACACCAACTGGGAGCGGGCCGCCGAGGCAGTCGAGGCCTGGCTGGAGACGCTCCCCGTCTCGGACGGCTGATCAGTCCCGAGCGGTCACGACCCTGATCCGCCGATCTTGGCACCGCGGTCGCGCAGGTCGGCGAGCAGAGCCTCGGGGTCGGCCACGGTCAGCGTGGCGCCCGGGTGCCGGAGTAACCGGCTGGCCAGCCCGGTCGGATCGATCCCGGGGACCTCTTCGTGGAACCTGACGCACAACGCGCTGCGGCCGCTGGTGGCGAAGGAGATGCCGTGGTCGGCGAGAGACAGGCGTGCCGGCCCGGCCGCCTTGACGAAGGCGAAGTCGCCGGTGGTCTGGGCCGAGGCGATGTTGGCGATCGGCGTCGACAACCGCCACGGTCCGAACCGCACTCGCAAAGACTCGCCCACCTCGACCCACGCAGTCCACGGGGTCACCCCGAAGGGGAGGCTGGCGAGTTGATAGGAGCGGTCGAAGGCGAACTGATGCTTCACCGGTTCCATGCAAACAGCCTAGGTGCGGCGGGCGGGGGATCGCTGATCAGCGCCGACTGACCAGCAGGTAGCGCTCGTCGTCGATCTCCTTGCCCCAATAGACGGCCTGCGGCAGTGGCGTGACTTCAGCCTCAAGGCGGGTGGTGCGGACGATCCGCTGGGCTTCCCGTGCGCTGAGCCCCGCACCGGTTGCCCAGGACCCCTCGATCAGGACGAGAGACCCGCCCAGCGCAAGCAGCCGTGACCACCGCTTCACCACTGCCTCCGGGTCAGGCAGCGCCCAGAGGACGTGGCGGCACAGCACGACGTCATAGGTCGCCTCAGTCAGATCGGGGTCGGCCGCGTCGTCGATGACGAACCGTGCCTCGGGGACCTTGACCTGAGCCCTGACGATCATTTCCGGCGAGAAGTCGAGGCCATCGACGGCGTAGCCCGCATCCACCAGCACCCGCGCCAGGGTTCCGGTGCCGCAGCCAAGATCGGCGACGCGCGCTGGCGCAGGAGGCAGGACGCCGAGCAACAAGTCACGCCAGGCCGCGCGTGTGTTCGGGTCGGCCAGCCCGTGATCCGGTTCGTCATCGAAACTCGCCGCTTCGCCGTCCCAAGTTTCCCTACTCATCGAGGATCTCCAGACCCGCTGTGCGAGCTGTCGACCCCACCGAACGGGTCGGCAGAACCCACAACTCCGCGTTACATGCCGACAAGACGGGTGCCGAGTCTGCAAACCCCACGCCCGGATCGCGGCAGAAAGTGGTCGTCACAGGTCCAACAGCAGCGCGAGGGTCTCCCGCACCTCGCCGAGAAGCACCGGGCCGATATTTCCCGTCCGCTCGTGGATCCGAGTGGTGGCGACGGAGCGAATGTGCTGGCACTGCGCAGACGACCTCGCCTGAAGACGATTGACCTCATCGGGGTCGATGACCACCTCAGCGCCACTCTGGCGAACGGTGCGGGTCAAGGGCACGACCTGAACCACGTTCGGCCCACCCCGCAAAACTCGCGCCGCCGTCACCACGACAGCCGGCCGACGCAGTCCAGCCTCACTGCCGCTAGGCATCCCGAGCTCGAGGTCGACAACGTCACCCGGCGTCAGTATCAAGCCAAGCCGCCTCATCGTCAGTCAGCTCGGTTGCGAGATCTCGACCCATGGTGTCCTGACGCAGGGCGCGTATCGCCCGACTCACGGTCTCGTCGATGGTCTCGTGGCGCTCAGTGGCCAATCGGGTCACCGATGCGTGCGTCACCCTGCTGATGCGGATCGTCGTCGACTCACCCATGGCATCGATCATAGGTGGTGTAGACAGATCGGTCTACACCATCGTCAGGCATGGTCGGGATAACCAGGGCACTCCACGCGGCACGAGCGGACGGCGCGCAGCGGAGCGGATGCGGCAGACTGCGCTGGATGAGCACTGAGTCGCGCGCACGCGCTCAAGTGCGCGAGTTGCTTTGGCGGGATCTCATGGAATGGGCATCGGATCTGGGAACGGTCGTGCGCTCAGACGACTCCCAGACAGTTCTGGTCACAGGCACGTATGAACTAACCGAGGTACTCAAGTTCGGCCCGAAAGAGTGGGCGCAGTTCGTCTACCGCGGTCTTGAGGACGAAGTTGACCCGGACACCTACGACGCGCGACTGTCGGGCTACGCACTTGATGACTTGTGGGAGACCTTGGGCAGCAAGGGCTCCCCGATAGTCATCCGGAACGGTGAACTTGAGCGCGAGTAGCGGCTGATCAGTGTGATCGGATCGGTGCTCGCAACGTCATCAACATCGAGGGCTAGAGGCCACGGATCGGATGACGTTAGGCGAGTCACGGCGCCATGTCGACGAATCGGGAGTAGTGACCCTGGAAGGCGACGGTGATGTCGCGGGTGGGGCCGTTGCGGTGCTTGGCCACGATCAGGTCGGCCTCACCGGGCCGGGTCGACTCGCGCTCGTACATGTCGTCGCGGTGCAGCAGCACCACCATGTCCGCATCTTGTTCCAGTGAGCCGGATTCACGCAGGTCGGAGAGCATGGGCCGCTTATCGGAGCGTTGCTCGGGACCACGGTTGAGCTGGGAGAGCGCGATGATCGGAATCGACAACTCCTTGGCCAGCAACTTGATCTGACGGGAGAACTCCGAGACCTCGAGTTGGCGGGACTCGACCTTCTTGCCCGAGGTCATCAACTGCATGTAGTCGATGACCATCAGCCGCAGGTCATGGCGTTGCTTGAGACGCCGGGCCTTGGCCCGGATCTCCATCATCGTCATGTTGGGCGAGTCGTCGATGAACATCGGGGCACTGGAGACCTCGCCCATCTTGCGGGCCAGCTTGTTCCAGTCGTCGTCGTTCATGTTGCCGTTGCGGATGTGGTTCAGCGGGATCTTGGCCTCGGCCGAGAGCAGCCGCATGGTGATCTCGGAGCGCGTCATTTCAAGGCTGAAGAAGGCGGTGGCCATATTGGCGTGGATCGAGGCCGCCCGGCACAGGTCGAGGGCGAAGGTCGACTTGCCGGCACCGGGTCGCGCGGCCACGATCACCATCTGACCGGCGTGCAGACCGTTGGTGAGTTCGTCGAGGTCGGCGAAGCCGGTCGGTACGCCGTACAACCCCGCCTCGCGGTTGCCGATCGCCTCGATCTCATCGAGGACGCCGGCCATGATCTCCGAGAGCGGCGCGTAGTCCTCGCTGCTGCGCTTCTCGGTGATCTTGTAGACCTCGGCCTGGGCGGTGTCAACGATGTCGTCGACGTCGCCCTCACCGGCGTAGCCGATCTGGACGATCTTGGTCCCGGCATCGACCAGGCGCCGCAACACGGCCTTCTCGCGCACGATGTCGGCGTAGTAGCCGGCGTTGGCGGCGATCGGCACGTTGGCCGAGAGGGTGTGCAAGTAGGGGGCGCCGCCGATGCGCTGCAACTCGCCGCGGCGGTGGAGTTCGGCGGCGGTGGTGATCATGTCGACCGGCTCGCCGCGGCCGTACAGATCGATGATCGCGTCGTGGATGGTCTCGTGGGAGGGGCGATAGAAGTCATTGCCGCGCAGGTTCTCGGTGACGTCGGCGATCGCGTCCTTGCTGATGAGCATCGCGCCCAGCACCGACTGCTCGGCAGCCATGTCTTGAGGTGGGGTGCGGTCACCGGCTGAACTGGTGCGCATCCCGGCTTCGTACGGCGGCGCGCCCGCGCTCCAGTCTTCCCACTCCCCGGCCGGTGGCTCGGCGGCCGGCACGTCCGGCTCGGTCAGACTCACACGCTCCTCCTTCGCGATGGTGCTGGCCCCAGGTATGGGGTCCTCGGGCCGGTGCGAGATGCTCACAAATCCAGGCTAGGTGTCGGCACCGACGAACTCTCGAACCCGAGCGCGTCATGAACCTTGGTGGTCAATCCGGCCCGTGGATCTGGGCCGTCGATCTGGGCCGTCGATCTGGGCCGTGAATCTGGGCCGTCGATCTGGGCCGTCGAAACCGGGTGGGACCTGAGCAACCTAGGCGCAGATCGGGCCCCGGCGATAGCGGCTTATCCACAGGCGGGGTACCCACCTGGGGATAACTGCCCTCAAGCCGTGGACGACACGCTCAGGGGTGTGCACAGCATGGGGATCGCACTGTGGAACCGGGACCGGCTTCGCCCTCCAATAGGCCTCTGACCTGCGCAAACACTATCCAGAGGGTGTGGACCACCGAAATTTGTCGTTCCATCTCGTTTACCGGACAGTTACCGTGCCGATTCCGTGGGAACTTGTCGACAAAGGGCCCCGCGAGCGAAGTCCACATGTTTATCCACCGGCGTTGACCGCGGGTTCCCGGCCCGGCTACCTGGCGTTGAACCCACCGGTTCGGCGTACCCCGCAGGAGGCGAAGTCGTGCCCCTGAACGAGAATCAGGCTGCCAGGGCCGCATTCTCCAACGGCTTGCCACGCACAAGACACGAAGAAATCGTGCGAACCGGCGAAGTGGTCCGTAGCCTGACCACGCGTCTCTCGTTGCAACGTCGAGGGAGTCATCGTTTTCTTGAGGGAGCAACACACTTATGCAGATGTCATCGCCGCGCTCTGACCGCCGATCGCGCCGGGTTGTTGCCTGGGCGATCACCGGTCTCACCGCCGCCTTGCTGCCGGTCGGACTCGCCACCAGCACTGGGGCCCAGGCCGCCGAGCCTTGCCTGTCCGAGACCTACTACTACAGCGCCGGCGACATCTTGAAGATGGCTCCGATGGGGTGTGACGACATCACGCCTCCCGAGACCGTGATCTCCGCGGTGACGCCCAAGCTCAACGGTGCGGGCTACATCAACAAGAAGTCGGTGGTCTTCACCTTCGCGGGCCACTACACCGACGGTGACTCGGGCCCGCTGTCCTACGAGTGCCAGTTCTTCAACACCGTCGCGACGCCCACCACCTGGGAGTCGTGCACCAGCCCCAAGGCGTACGCCAACCTCGAGGACACCACCTCGGTCGCCTACACCTTCCGGGTCCGGGCCACCGACGCCAACGACGCCGCGATCAACGCCTGCGATTCCGAGGCGAACCCCCTCGATCCGACCTGCCTCGGCGAAGAGGTCATCCAAGACGTCGACGACACCCCCGCGGCGACTCAGGTCAAGATCGATACCGTCGCGCCCAACACGTTCTTGAGCCGCCTGCCGGTCGACGACTTCACACCGGACTCGCCAGTCGTGCTCACCAAACGCCCCACCGTGGTGGTCAACAGCAACGAATCGGCCTACTTCGCCTGCACCGTCAACGGCAAGTCGCTGCGCCCCTGCAACGAGGGCCTGGTCAACCTGACCAAGCTCAAGTCGGGCTACAACACCTTCTTGGCGCGCGCGATCGACCGCGGCGGCAACCTCGACCCGACTCCGGTCTCGACCAGGTTCTTCGTGCCCAAGAACATCAAGAAGAACAAGGGCTCCAAGTGGCGCAAGGTGCGCTCACCGGGCCTGTTCGGCAACGACTACCTCACCACCAACAAGATGAACCAAGAGTTGGTCATCAAGGGCGTCCGCAACGCCCGTGAGGTCCGACTGATCGCCCCGACCGGTCCCCGCTTCGGCAAGATCGAGGTCAAGGTCGGCGAGAGCCAGTGGTACACCGTGGATCTATTCTCCAAGCGCGCGAGCCGGATGACCCAACTCCTGGTGCGCGATCAGTACTCGACACCTCAGCAGGGCAAGATCCGGATCCGGGTCAAGAAGTTGACCCGCAAGCGCTCGAGCGTGCGCATCGACGCCATCGTCGTGCGCGGCCGCTAGTCGACAGCGTTACGCTCCGGCACTAGCCGCCGGCCAAGCAAAGATCCCGCCGCACCCCTGGGGGTGCGGCGGGATCTGTTGGTTTGCGGTGCCGGATCAGGCAGCGACGACGTTGAGCGCCACGGTGGCCGAGACGTCTTCGTGCAAGCGCACGCCGACCTCGTGGGCACCGAGGGACTTGATCGGGTTGCCGACCACAATGGTGCGCTTGTCGACGGGCTCGCCGGCGACCTCGGCCAGAGCCTCGGCGATGTCGCTGATGGTGATCGCACCGAAGAGGCGACCGCCCTCGCCGGCCCGCACCCGGACGTTGACCGGGGCGGCCTCGAGCTTGGTGCGGATCTGGTCGGCGTGATCGTGGTCGCGCACCGCGCGGCTGGTGCGCGCCGTCTTGATGGAGTCGACCGTCTTCTGTGCGCCGCGGGTCCAGCGGATGCCGAGACCACGGGGCACGAGGTAGTTGCGGCCGTAGCCGTCCTTGACCTCGACGACGTCACCGGGCGCACCGAGGCCGGTGACTTCCTGGGTGAGGATGAGCTTCATGTCAGCGGTTCCTTCGTGACAGAGATGGAGGTGGGTTGCGCTGGTCAGCGACCGGCGGCGGAGTAGGGCAGGAGAGCGACTTCACGGGCGTTCTTGACCGCGATGGCGACATCGCGCTGGTGCTGCACGCAGTTGCCGGTCACTCGGCGAGCGCGGATCTTGCCGCGGTCGGAGATGAACTTGCGCAGCAAGACGGTGTCTTTGTAGTCGACGCCGTTCGCCTTCTCCTTGCAGAACTGGCAGACCTTCTTCTTCGGCTTGCGCAGGACGGGCTTGGCCATGGTGTTGATTCCTCAGATCTCGATGGGGAAGTGGTGGAAGTGGTAGCGGGTCAGAACGGGGGCTCGTCGTTGGCGACCCCGGGGGCACCCCAGGGGTCGTTGGCCGGGCTGGCAGCGGCCGGTGCGGGCGTTGCCCACGGGTCCTCTGCGGCTGCCTGACCACCGGCGGCAGGAGCCGCGCCGGCACTCGAACCGCCCGAGGGTGCGCCACCGGAGTAGCCCTGGCCACCCGAACGACTCACCCGGTTGACCTTGGCGGTCGCGAACTTGAGCGACGGGCCGATCTCTTCGACCTCGATCTCGAACACGGTGCGCTTCTCGCCCTCGCGGGTCTCATAGGAGCGAGCCTTGAGCCGACCCTGAACGACCACGCGCATTCCGCGCTGGAGCGACTCGGCGACGTTCTCGGCCGCCTGACGCCAGATCGAACAGCGCAGGAACATGGCCTCGCCGTCTTCCCACTCGTTGCTCTGCTTGTTGAAGTTGCGCGGGGTGGAGGCAACGGTGAAGTTGGCCACGGCCGCACCCGAGGGGGTGAAGCGGAGTTCGGGGTCGTCGGTCAGGTTTCCGACAATGGTGATGGTGGTCTCGCCTGCCATGAGGTCTCCCTAGATTCGTCTGTGCTCGCGGGTGGCGCCGTGAAACCGGCGCCCGCGGCGTTCGACGCGTGGGCGTCGGATGCCGTTGTGGTGCCCATGCTGTCCCTTAGTACCGACACCGGCCAGTGCTCGTCCACAGTTGTGACCTGTGGGAGCCGAAGCCGACGCCGACTACTGGGGTCAGGCAGAGGCGGTCGCGGGAGCAGAGACGGTCGGGCGGATCACCTTGGTCCGCATGATCGACTCGTTCAGAGTCAACTGGCGGTCCAGCTCTTTGACGGTGTCCGGCTCGGCGTGCAAGTTGATGACGGCGTAGATGCCCTCATGGTTCTTGTCGATCTCGTAGGCGAGGCGGCGACGGCCCCACACCTCGAGAGAGTCGACGGTGCCACCGTCCTTGGTGACGACGCTGAGATACTTGGTCAGCGACGGCTCGATGGTGCGTTCCTCAAGACTCGGGTCGAGGATGACCATCACTTCATAGTGACGCACAGTCCCTACCTCCTTTGGACTAGGCGGCCACGGGCGATCCGTGGCAGGAGGGATGCGGTTGCGGTGAGCCCAAGCGGGCGCGAGCAACAGCGACCGAGATTACCAGCGCGCTCCGGGGGCTCCCAATCCACGCAGCGAGCCACCCAGGCGGATCCCGGGGGTCGTCACGGCGATGTTCGAGTGTCTATGGGCGGCATTAGGTTTGAGCCATGGACCTGCTCATCGGCGCCCACGTCGACCAGTCCGACCCGCTGACCGAGGCCAAGGCCCGCAACGCCCCGCTGGTGCAGTTCTTCCTCGGCGATCCCCAGGGATACAAGGGGCCCGAGATCCACTACGCCGGTGGCGCCGAGGGGCTGAAGGCCGACGCGGAGTCGGCGGGCATCGATCTGTATGTCCACGCGCCCTACATCGTCAACGTGGCGACGACCAACAACCGGATCCGGATCCCGAGCCGCAAGTTGCTTCAGCAGCACATCGACGCCGCCGCCTCCATCGGCGCCAAGGGCCTGATCGTGCACGGGGGGCACGTCAACAAGGACGACGACCCGGCCGTGGGCTTCGACAACTGGCGCAAGGCCATCGAGGCCACCGATCTCAAGATCCCCCTGCTGATCGAGAACACCGCCGGCGGCACGAACGCGATGACCCGCTACCTCGAGCGCATCTCCGGGGTGTGGGAGGCGATCTCGGCCACCGAGGGGGCCGAGATGGTGGGCTTCTGTCTCGACACCTGCCATGCCCACGCGGGAGGCAACGCGATGGAGACCGTGGTCGAGGACGTCGGGGCCATCACCGGACGCATCGACCTCGTGCACTGCAACGACAGCCGCGATGCCTTCGACTCCGGGGCCGACCGCCACGCCAACCTCGGCGCCGGCGAGATCGACGGCGACCTCCTGGCCGCCGTCGTGCGCGACGCCGGGGCACCCGTGGTATGCGAGACCCCCGGTGGGGCAGCCGAGCACACCGCCGACTTCGCTTGGCTCCGCGATCGGCTGTGACACCTCCTGACAGACTCGGCACATGAACAAGCCCTTAGCCTTCGGCGCTCTGTCCTACGCCGCCGTCGGCGTAGCGGGGTTGGTCGCCCCTGAGCGGATCCCGGCCCTGTTCGGAGGTACGGCCGCAACGCCGGCTTCGCGTACCGAGATCCGAGCCGTCTACGGCGGATTCCCGCTCGCGGCCGCACTCACGACCGTGCTGACCCCTGCCCGCGTGGGCCTGCCGTTCGGGTTGATGACGGCAGGCATGGCGGCCGGACGAGTTGCCGGAGCCGCACTGGAAGGAGAGGTCGACGGCACCACGAAATTCTTCGTTGCGCTGGAGACCGCCATGGCTGCGGCCTTCCTCGTCGGCGGGATCACGGCGAACAGACCAGTGCGCACAACCGCCTAGTCGCCCGGGTCCGAAATCCTTGGATGGTTGCCGTGCCCCGGGGCGTGCACCTCAAGGCGGAGGAGCGAAGGCGGGCCTGGGGCTCACAGGTACCCCACAGACTGAGCACATCGCATCGGTAGGTGGCGCAGCGAGCCTCTAGGCATGAGCCTCGCCACCGACCCTCGCCTCGATGCCCCACCCAGTGCCGAGAACCGCGCCCGTCCCAGGACCCGACCGGCAGCGCCGGTCGATGGGCAGCCCCGCGACTGGACCCGCCCCGCGCTCGTCGTCCTGCTGCTCGGGACCGGGGTGCTCTATCTATGGGGGCTGGGACAGTCCGGGTGGGCCAACTCCTTCTACTCCGCCGCCGCCCAGGCGGGCTCGGAGTCCTGGAAGGCGTTCTTCTTCGGGTCCTCCGACGCCGCCAACTCGATCACCGTCGACAAGACCCCGCTGTCGTTGTGGCCGATGGCCCTGTCGGTGAAGATCTTCGGCCTCTCGTCCTGGAGCATCCTGGTGCCGCAGGCGCTGATGGGTGTCGGGACCGTGTGGCTGCTGACCGCCACGGTGCGGCGCTCGACCGGGTCGGCCCCGGCGGGCCTCCTGGCCGGGCTGATCATGGCGACCACGCCGGTCGCGGTGCTGATGTTCCGGTTCAACAACCCCGACGCTCTGCTGACGCTGCTGCTGGTGGGGTCAGCCGCGGCGACGCTGCGAGCGGCCGAGAAGGACGCGCGGCACCCGGTCCGCTGGCTGTCGCTGGCGGGCACGCTGGTCGGCCTGGCGTTCCTGACCAAGATGCTGCAAGCGTTCCTGGTTCTGCCGGCGCTCGGACTGGTCTATCTGATCGTGGCGAACGCTCCGCTGCTCAAGCGCTTCGGCCACCTCCTCGTCGGCTTCGGCGCCATGCTGCTCTCCGCCGGATGGTGGATCGCGATCGTCGAACTCTGGCCGGCCTCGAGCCGCCCCTACATCGGGGGTTCGCAGACCAACTCGATCCTGGAACTGACCTTGGGCTACAACGGCTTCGGCCGTCTGACCGGCGATGAGGTCGGCTCGGTGGGCGGTGGTGCCGGCACCGGGTCCATGTGGGGCGAGACCGGCCTGGGCCGACTGCTCAACAGTGAGATCGGTGGCCAGATCGGCTGGCTGCTGCCCACCTCGCTGTTGCTGCTGGTCGCTGGCGTGTGGCTGACCCGCAGGTCCGCCCGCACCGACGCCGTGCGCGCCGCGCTCATCCTCTGGGGCACGTGGCTCGTCGTGACCGCGTTGACCTTCAGCTTCATGGCCGGGATCTTCCACTCCTACTACACCGTCGTCTTGGCGCCGGCGATCGCAGCGCTGGTCGGAATCGGTGGCTGGCTGCTGTGGGAGCGACGCTCCAGTTTGGCCGCTGGCGGCCTGGCCACGATCGCGGTTTCACTCAGCACGGTGCTTGCCTTCTTCCTGCTGGGCCGCACCCCCGACTTCGTGCCCTGGCTGCGCTGGCTGATCCTGGCGGTGGGTCTGCTCGCCGCGGTGGCGCTGGCCGGCTGGTCGTTGCTGCCTCGTCGAGCCGCCGCGGCGGTGGCGGTGGCCGCGTTGATCGCGTCCCTGGCCGGGCCGACGGCCTACGCCGTCCAAACCGCGGCGACCCCGCACACCGGCTCCATCCCGAGCGCGGGCCCGACGACAGTCGGCGGCGCCGGAGGCCCCGGGGCCCGCCCCGGCGGCGGGCAGGCAGGGGGTCTCGGCCAAGCGCCGGGAGCACAGACTCCCGGCACTCAGACACCGGGCACCCAGACACCGGGCGGCACGGCCCCCGGAGGCCAGGCGGGTCGCGGTGGAGCCGGCGGACTCCTCAACGGGTCCACCCCCTCCGCCGAACTCACCGCGCTGCTCCAGTCCGATGCGGATACATACACCTGGGTGGCTGCCGCAGTGGGCTCCAACACCGCAGCCGGCTACCAGTTGGCCAGCGAGGAACCGGTGATGGCCGTCGGGGGATTCAACGGTTCAGATCCCTCACCGAGCCTCACTGAGTTCCAGGTGTTGGTCGCCGACGGCGAGATCCACTACTTCATCGGCGGAGGCGGCGGCTTCGGTGGACAGAACGGAGGCAGCGAGTCGTCCAGCGAGATCTCGACCTGGGTCGCGGCCAACTTCGCGACCGTGACCGTGGACGGCACCACCCTCTATGACCTCACCGCGCCGCTGACCGCGCAGGCAGCGGACTCGAACGGACTGCAGTCATGAGCGCCCACACGCACGGCGTGGTTCCGCTCGCCGTCCCTTCAGAGCAGGCGGTCTGCACCGTCGATGTGGTGATCCCGGTCTACAACGAGGAGGTGGCGCTGGGTCGCTCCGTGGAGCGAGTGCTGGAACATCTGGCCGACCTGCCCTGGTCGTTCCGGGTCACCATCGCCGACAACGCGAGC
>JBFIDC010000081.1:0-11670 GCA_041581495.1 Nocardioides sp.
CGATGACCGCTGCTATCGAGTCGGCGCCGCACTCGAGTCGTTGCTGCATCAGCAGTGGGGTGGCCCATTGCTCGACCAAGCCCCGGCCTTGGAAGGAGCGAGCGCATGACGACCACGAACGCGGATGCTCTGGTCCCGCTCGAGGAGGTCCTCGAACGCTTCGACCCCGCCCTCGGACTCGAGGTGCACGTCGAACTCAACACGGCGACCAAGATGTTCTGCGGGTGTCCGGCGGTCTTCGGCGGCGAACCCAACACCCATGTCTGTCCCACATGCCTCGGGTTGCCGGGTTCGATGCCCGCAGTGAACCGGGTCGCTGTGGAGTCCGCGATCCGGATCGGGCTCGCACTCAACTGCGAGATCGCTGCCTGGTGTCGCTTCGCGCGCAAGAACTACTTCTATCCGGACATGCCGAAGAACTTCCAGACCTCGCAGTACGACGAGCCGATCGCCTTCGAGGGCTTCATGGACGTCGACGTCGACGGCGAGACGTTCCGGGTGGAGATCGAGCGCGCCCACATGGAGGAGGACACCGGCAAGTCGACCCACGTGGGCGGCGCAACAGGCCGCATCCACGGTGCGGACTACTCGCTTGTCGACTACAACCGCGCTGGAATCCCGCTGATCGAGATCGTCACCAAGCCGATCACCGGAGCGGGGGCCAAGGCGCCGGCCGTGGCGCGGGCCTATGTGAGTCAACTCCGCGACCTGATCCTCGCCCTGGGCGTCTCCGAGGCCCGGATGGACCAGGGGAACCTGCGCGCCGATGTGAACCTCTCCCTCGCTCCCAAGGGATCCGAGGTCTTGGGCACTCGCACCGAGACCAAGAACGTCAACTCCTTCCGTTCCGTCGAGCGAGCCGTTCGCTACGAGATGCAGCGGCACGCCGCGGTGCTGGACTCGGGGAGGTCGATCCTCCAGGAGACCAGGCACTGGCACGAGGACACCGGCATGACGACCAGTGGCCGCGAGAAGTCCGACGCCGATGACTACCGCTACTTCCCCGAGCCGGACCTGGTGCCGATGGCGCCGTCTCGCGAATGGATCGAGGAACTCCGGGCGACCCTGCCGGAGAACCCCACCGAGAAGCGGGCCCGGCTCCAAGCCGAATGGGGCTTCAGCGACCTCGACATGCGCGACGCCGTCGGCGCCGGCGCGCTGGCTCTGATCGAGCAGACCGTGGCCGCGGGCACGGCACCCCAGGCGGCGCGCAAGTGGTGGCTGGGCGAGATGGCGCGCCGAGCCAACGACGAGGGCGTCGAGATCACCGATCTGGCAGTGACGCCGAGCCACGTCGCCGCGGTGCAGGCGCTGGTCGAGGACGGCAAGCTCAACGACAAGTTGGCTCGCCAGGTCTTCGACGGGATCTTCGCCGGTGAGGGCACCCCGGAGGAGATCGTCGCCGCTCGCGGACTGGGCATCGTCTCCGACGACGGCGCGCTCTCGGCAGCCGTCGACACGGCCATCGCCGCCAATCCCGACGTGGCCGACAAGATCCGCGAGGGCAAGCTCAACGCCGCCGGCGCGCTCATCGGCGCGGTGATGAAGCAGATGCAGGGCCAGGCCGACGCGGGTCGCGTGCGTGAACTCATCCTGGAGAAGCTCACGGGCTGAGTCTGGGCTCCGGACACACCGAGGTCCTGGGGTAAGGTTCGCGTGCTGCCCATCCTGGGTGGCGTCACATCTGAATCCAAGTCACGCACGTGGCGGGGGAAGCCGGTCTGAGTCCGGCGCTGACCCGCAACCGTAGGCGTGTTCCACCTGGTGCGACCCGGTGGAGCACGTGAGCCGGAATACCTGTCACGTTCGCGTCCTGATCACACGCTGTCGAGGAAAACAGCGGGTGGCCTCACCGAATCCTCGGTTCCGGCTTCCCGCTGTCGCAGCGGGAAGGAACCATGAGAACCACCATCATGCGCGCAACGGCCGTGGCCGTCGGCGCAGCCGTGGCCCTGAGCTTCGGCATCTCCGCTTCGAACGCCCAGGCCGTCATCTCGGCCCCCGCGGGCGCTGATCCGGCCCCCGCAGCGAGCGGGGCACAGTTCCTCGCCGCCGCGCCGGACACCTCCGGCATCATCCAGACCTATTACGAGTACCCAGCCGGAGTCTTCGACAACTACTCCGACTACGGGCTGACCATCGACGCCGCCTACGCGCTGGCCGCCGTCGGGGGCCAGGCCTCCGCCGTCGAGACGATGAGGGCGGCGCTCGAAGCAAACATCGGCAGCTACGTCTTCGGCGGCGGATCGGCCGCGAAGCTGTCGGCCTTCCTGCTGTCCCAGGGCAGCACGGGCACCTCGATCGACGACCTGGTCGACTACCTCGAGACGCACATCTCGGTCGAGGAGGGACTCGAGGGTCGGCTCGTCGACGAGGACGACCCCGGCACGCCCTACGACGATGACTTCAACTCGCCGCTGACCCAGGCCTACGCCGCGAGCGCGCTGCACACCGCCGCCTCGCCGCTGGCCGCCTCGGCGCTCTCGTTCATGCTGGATCAACAGTGCGCCGCGGGCTTCTTCCGGTCCTCGTTCTCCGCCAAGGCCGCTCCCGACCAAACCTGTGACGGTGCTGTCGCGCCGACGCCCAACGTCGACACCACCGGGCTCTCGGTTCTCATGCTCGCCGACCAGTCGGCGAACCTCGAGGTGCAGTCGGGCATCACCAGTGCACTGGACTGGCTGGTCTCCCAGCAGGCCTCCGACGGCTCCTTCAACAACGGAAACGCCAACTCCACCGGCCTGGCCGGGTGGGCGTTGGGTCTCTCTGGTCGCACGGGTCCGGCGGCCAAGGCCGCTGGTTGGCTGCGGGCGCACCAGTTGGCCAACGCGGGCTCCTGCGCGCCCTATGCGGCAAAGGACAATGGGGCGGTCATGCTCGACGACCTCGGGTACGCCGGCGCCGCGAGTGGGCCGCTCGACCCGGTGGAGCAGAGCGTGGCCACCCGTGCCACCGCGCAGTCACTCCCCGCGCTCCTGTGGGCGGCGGGAGGAGCCAACGCCGGTGAAACGGTGCTGACCGGACCCTCCGACTTCGTCGCTGCCGGGACGACCCAGGAGGTGTCGATCCTCGGCGCTCCCGGCAACACGGTGTGTTTCACCGCGGGCGGTGTGTCCAGCACTGTCGTCCTGGACGAGAGCGGCGCCGGTTCATCAGCGGTGACGATGCCGTCCAAGAGCCGAACGGTCTCCGTCGGTTCGGTCGATGCCGGGGGCGAGACCGACACGGTCTCGATCACGGGTCTGGCCAAGAAGACCCTCAAGGTGAGCCTTGCCAAGGTCAAGGTCAAGAAGGGTTCCAAGGTCGTGGTCAAGATCCGTGGGCTTGCTCCCGGTGAGTCGGTGAAGGGCAAGGTCGGCGCCAAGTCAGCGAAGACCACCGCCAACCGCAAGGGCAGGGCCACGCTGCGGATCGTGGCCAAGAAGGTCGCGAAGACCAAGGTCATCGCCGTCGGTGAGTTCACGAACCGCCGAGGCAAGGTCTTCGTCACGGTCATCAGGTGACCACTCCTCAACGGCGCTTCGCCGTCCGTCTCGCCGTCGCGGTCCTCATGGCCGCGGCGGCGGGGCTGACGAGCGCCTCGCCGGCCGCGGCAACCGCATGCAGCGGAACCACTGGCGTCAGCCTGGTCGTCGACTTCGGGGCGTTCGGTGGGGGAGTCCAAACGAGTTGTGCTCCAGACGGGGCCGGTCAGAAGGCGTCCTCGCTGTTCCCGGCCGCCGGATATCCCCTCAGCTACGTTCAGAACGAGCCCGGGTTCGTCTGTCGCGTCGCGGCCCTGCCCAGTCAGCAGGACGAACCGTGCGTCAACACCCCGCCGGACGACGCCTACTGGGGGTTGTGGTGGTCGGATGGGAAGTCGGGCAACTGGTCCTACTCCAACTACGGGGCCACCAGCCTCAAGGTGCCTGACGGGGCATGGATCGGTTTCGCCTGGAAGCAGGGCTCGGGGGAGGCCAACGCTCCACGCATCACCCCGAAGGCCGCGCCAGCGCCGAGTGCGACCGCCAGCCCAACCCCGAGCCCCACGCCGACCAAGTCACCAACGGGGGCACCGACCAAAGCGCCGACGGGGGCACCCACGGGGGCCGGCAACGGGGGCAACTCCGGCGGGGTTTCGGGGGCAGCATCCGGCGGATCGGCCTCCGCTGCGGCGGACGCTTCGGCCGGTGAATCGGCGAGCGAGGCGGCGAGTGAGTCGGCCAGCGAGTCGGCCGACGCCGCCGGTGAGGAGAGCGACGCAGCCTCCTCGAACTCCCCGTCACCTGGCTCGTCTGCGTCGAACGAACCAGGTGTCGAGCCCGTGGGTGCTGTCGTCGACGCCTCGGCCGACAGCGCCGCAGGCATGCCGGATTGGCTTCCGCTGCTGGTGATCGCGTCGCTGTTCGGTGCCGCCGCCACCGTCGTGGTCGTTCGCCGTCGCGCAGCCACACCTGCCCCCGGGGGAGAAGGCTGAGATGTCGGCGCGCCTGCCCCGTGACCTGCACCCCGTTGCCTGGTGGGTGTGGGCTCTCGGGCTGGCCGCGGCGGCCTCGCAGACCACCAACCCCCTGGTCCTGCTGACCATCGTGGGCGTGGCGACCTGCGTGGTCATGGCTCGACGCTCGGACCAGCCGTGGGCGAGGTCGTTTCGGCTCTACGTCATCGTCGGTGTGGTGATCGTGGTCCTGAGGGTGCTCTTCAGGGTGGTGCTGGGCGGGGGAGTGGAGAGCGAACGGGTCCTGGTGAACCTCCCGCAGATCCCGCTGCCCGACTGGGTCCTCGGCATTCGTCTGTTGGGTCCGGTGACGCAGGAGGCGGTGCTGGCCGGGTTCTATGACGGGCTCCGACTCGCCACCATCGTCATCTGTGTGGGGGCCGCCAACGCGCTGGCCAACCCCAAGCGACTGCTGCGCTCGGTGCCCGCGGCGCTGCATGAGATCGGGACGGCGCTGGTGGTCGCGGTGACCATGGTGCCGCAGTTCGCCGACAGCGCCAGGCGGGTTCGGATGGCGCAGAGCCTTCGCGCCGGGGATACCCGCCGCTTCGGTCGGTTGCGCCGCTTCTTGTTGCCCGTCCTCGAGGACGCGCTGGAGCGATCCATGCACCTGGCTGCCGGAATGGACACGCGTGGCTACGGCCGCTCCGGTGGCGTGACCACGCGCGAACGGTGGACGACCGGCGCCTTGATGTTGGCGGGGCTCGGTGCCATCTGCGTCGGTGTCTATGCGGGCCTCGACACGACGGCCCCGCGGGTGCTGGCCACGCCGATGCTCGCGGCGGGGGTGGCGGTGGCGATCGCGGGTCTGGTCGGCGCCGGGCGTCGGGTGTCGCGAATCCGCTACCGCCCGGACCCGTGGCGGGCTCCTGAACTGGCCGTCATGGCGTCGGGTCTGGCGGCCGGGGCGCTGATGTGGTGGGTAGCGCGGCACCAGGTGCCAACGGCCTTCCCCGACCTCGTGTCGTGGCCGACGCTGACGACCGCCGCACTCGTGGCGGCGACCGTGGGTCTGATCGCGGCACCTTCGGCGCCCGAACCACGGATGGCGCAGGTGTCGACATGATCGAACTGCGCGGCATCACCGTGTCCTACGACGAGCAGCCGATCCTCAGCGACGTCGACCTCGCCATCGCCGACGGCGAACTGATGCTTGTCTCCGGCCCGACCGGTTCCGGCAAATCCACGCTCCTCGGCGTCGTCACCGGGTTGGTGCCGAGGTTCTCCGGTGGTCACCTGGCCGGAGACGTGCTCCTCGACGGCACCAGCATCGTGCACGCCCCGCCACGCGAACGCGCCCATGAGATCGGGTACGTCGGGCAGAACCCGATCGCCGGCTTCGTCACCGACACCGTCGAGGAGGAGTTGGCCTACGGCATGGAGCAGCTCGGCCTGCCCCCGGGCACCATGCGCCGCCGCGTCGAGGAGACCCTGGATCTGCTCGGTATCGCGGACCTGCGCGCGCGCGATCTGCGTTCCCTCTCCGGCGGTGAGCAGCAGCGCGTCGCCATCGGTGCCGTCCTGACGATGCATCCCCGGCTGCTGGTTCTCGACGAACCCACCTCGGCGCTCGATCCGACCGGTGCCGAGGACGTGTTGGCCACCTTGGCCAGGCTGGTGCACGACGTCGGGGTCTCGGTCCTGGTCGCCGAGCATCGGCTGGAGCGGGTGGTGCCGTTCGTGGACCGGATGGCACTGCTGTCCGCGACAGCCGACGCGGGCAGTCGGGTCGAGGTCGGCGAGCCCGCCGACCTGCTCGCGCGGTCGCCGGTCGTTCCCCCGCTGGTCGAACTGGGTCGGTACGCGGGCTGGTCGCCGCTGCCGCTCTCGGTCCGTGCGGCCCGGCGGCTCGCGGTCGACCTGCCGCTTGGTCCGGCGCCCGTGGACGAACCGACCTCGACGCAGGCCGGGATCAGCGTCACCGGCTTGAGCGTGCTGCGCGGGCGCAAGGTCGCGGTCCGCGAGGTCTCCCTCGAGGTTGCCCCCGGCGTGACCGCGCTGATGGGACGCAACGGTGCGGGCAAGTCCTCGTTGCTGTGGGCGCTCCAGGGGTCGGGTCCGCGGAGTTCGGGTCGGGTCGACGTCGGCGGGGTGGACCCGGCGCAGGTGAAGCCGGTCGTGCGCCGCTCCCTGGTCGGTCTGCTACCTCAGGAAGCCTCCGATCTTCTCTATCTCGAGACCGTCGATGAGGAGTGCGCGGCCGGGGGCGCCGGATGTCGAGCGCTGCTCGACTCGCTGGTGCCCGGCATCCCCGGGGACCGTCACCCGCGCGATCTCTCCGAGGGGCAGCGGCTGGCGCTTGCGCTGGCCTTGGTCCTGGCCGCCGAGCCCCCAGTCGTGCTGCTCGACGAGCCCACCCGCGGTCTCGACTACGCCGCCAAGCGTGGTCTCGCCACCATCTTGGGGAATCTCGCCGAGAGCGGGCGGGTCGTGCTCGTCTCCACACACGACGTCGAGTTCGCAGCCTTGGTTGCCGACCAGGTCGTGGTGTTGGCCGAGGGCGAGGTGGTCTCCTCGGGTCCGGTGCGCCGGGTGCTCGCCGAATCACCGGCGTTCGCACCTCAGGTCATGAAGGTGCTCGGCGCGCCATGGCTGCGCGTCGATGAGGTCGAGGCCTCTCGGGCAGGTGCCGAGGTGGTGAAGCGATGACTCTGGTTCAGCCGAGGGCACCCCAGGTCCGCCGCCCGAGGCTTCACGCGGTGCCGTTGTCCCGACGCTCCGCGCTGGTCCTCACCGTCGCCTCCCTGGGCGGCCTGATGATGCTGATCTGGCCGTTGCTGGTCAGGGTCACTCCCGAGACTCGCGTCGACCCACCGTTCCTGTTCCTGGTCCTGATTCCTGTCGTGATCACGGTGGTGCTCGCCGAGGTGAGCGAGGGCGGACTCGATACTCGCGTGCTGGCCATGCTGGGCGTCCTGAGCGCGGTCATCGCCATCCTGCGTGGCATCTCCGCCGGCACCGGCGGGGTGGAACTGGTCTTCTTCATGCTCATCTTGGCCGGGCGGGTCTTCGGCCCCGGGTTCGGTTTCGTGTTGGGCGTGACGTCGCTGTTCGCCTCCGCGCTGATGACCGCGGGCGTCGGGCCCTGGCTGCCCTTCCAGATGCTGATCGCCGCCTGGGTGGGCATGGGTGCGGGGCTCCTGCCGCGACGAGTCGTCGGTCGTGCCGAGATCGCCATGCTGGCGGCCTACGGTGTCGTCGCCGCCTATGCCTACGGATTGCTGATGAATCTGTCGGGGTGGCCGTTCCTGCTCGGCATCTCGGTTCCCGGGCACGAGCAGACGGCGTTGTCGTTCGACCCGATGGCTCCCTTGGTCGAGAACCTTCAGGCGTTCCTCGCCTACACCCTTATCACCTCGACCACCAGTTTCGACACCGGTCGCGCGATCACCAACGCGATCGCGATCGTGATCCTGGGTCCGGCGGTCATCGCCACCTTGCGGCGCGCCGCTCGACGGGCAACCGTCGTCGGCACCACTGCGGGGTAGCGCCGCAGAGCCCTAGGGCTGGATGCGCAGGATCCGGTCGTCCCCGTCGACCGGGTTGCCGCGGCCGTCCAGGTTGCTCGTGGTCAACCACAGTGTCCCGTCGGGTGCGGTGGTCACCGTGCGCATCCGGCCGTACTCGCCGACGAAGAACGCTTGCGGCTGCTCGGCATCGCCGTTGTCGTCCAACGGGATCTTCCACAGTCGGTTGCCGCGAAGCGCGGCCATCCACAAGGCACCGTCGGCGAAGGCCAACCCCGAGGGGGACGCGACGTCGGTGCCCCAGACCGCCTGTGGGTCGATGAAGCCGTCCGCGGCACCGCCCTCACCCTCGAAGTCGGGCCAACCGTAGTTGCCTCCGCCTTCGATCCGGTTGAGTTCATCGAAGGTGCTCTGGCCGAACTCGGATGCCCAGAGGGCCTCGTCGTCGGTGAACGCCAGGCCCTGAACGTTGCGGTGGCCGAAGGACCAGGGCTCGGTACCCAGGGGGTTGCCCGGGGCCGGCTCACCATCGGGGGTCAGCCGCAGGATCTTGCCGGCGAGGCTCTTGGTGTCCTGCGCCAGTTCGGGCTCGCCGGTCTCGCCGGTGGAGACGTAGAGAAGGCCGTCGGGGCCGAAGACCATGCGGCCCCCGTCGTGGATCGCGCCCAAGGGGATCCCGGTCAGGAGCGGCTTGGTCTTGGACAGGGTTTTGCCATTGAGCCGTGCGGTGACGATCCGGTTGTCCTTGGCGGAGCTGAGATAGAAGTAGAGCAACTTGTCGTTGGCGAAGTCGGGGGAGACCGCGACCCCGAGCAGGCCGCCCTCACCCTGTGGCGCGGCTTCGCCGATGGTGCCCACCTCGGTCACGCCGTAGGCAGTGCCGTTGATGCGCAGCACGCGCGCGCTGTCACGTTCGGTCACGATGGCGTCGCCGCCGGGCAGGAAGGCCAGCCCCCATGGCACCTCGAGGTCCTCGGCGATCGTCTCGAGCACCTGCGGTTGCCCGTCGGAGGCGGCGGAGGGTGAACTCGATCCGGTGCTGGGACTGGTCGAGTCCGGGGATCCGGTGGGGCTACCGGTGGGGTTGGAGTCGGGCGGTTCCTCGACATTGACGACGATCTCGTTGCCGCCCTGCGAGCACCCGGCGGTCAGGGTCGCCAGGCTCGCCAGGAGCGCCACGCTCAGCGAGCGGGAGAAGCGGCGCGGTCGAGCCGAACCCATGTCAGCCCACCCTTTCCATGAACTCCTGGAGCAACTGATGGACCCGATCCGGTTGTTCCATCTGGAGGAAGTGACTGCCGCGCAGTTCGTGGTAGGTAGCCCCCACGATGCGGTTGGCCGCCGACCTCATGTCGCGGGCACCGGAGAGGACGTCCCACTTGCCGGCGACGAACGCGACCGGGACGCCGAGGCCCGACAAGGACACCCGGCCGTGCTCGGCGGTCGCCAGAGCGAGCGTCATGTACCACTCGATCGGGGTGGTGAGGAACTCGCGGATCGCGACGGCGGCCAGTTCGGGGTCGGGCACCGGGAACATGAAACCGGTGTGGGTCAAGAAGTCGATGGTCCGGGTGCCGACCGGCAGTCGGGTGGTGATCGGGCTGACGGCCCGTCCGGCCAGGCGCAGTCCGCGGGCGAGGCTGACGGTGACGGCCCGGTTGACGACGCGAGGCAGGCGGAGCGGGCCGAGCATGGTGGCGAAGGTGTCGCCCGGAACGCCGGCGACCGCGAACAGGCCGGCGACTCGCTCGGGATTGCGCGCGGCCAACTCGAACATCGTGTTGACGCCCATCGACCAACCCATCAGCACGGCTCGGTCGATCGCGAAGTGGTCCATCACGGACAGGGCGTCGTCGACGAAGGCCTCGATGCCGCAGTGGCCGGTGTCGATGGGGCGTTCGGAGCCGCCGGTGCCGCGGTGGTTCCACGAGACGACCCGCACGTTGCACTCGGGGCGCAGCAGGGCGGGCCACGCCCACGCGTTGGTGCCCAGCCCGTTGCACAGCACCACGGTGGGCCCCGCGATGCGCTCGTCGGGGTCGTTGGTCCAGGCCGCGAGGCGGGTCCCGTCGTCCGAGAGCACCTCGTGGAAGGCGAGGCGTGGGGCGGTTGCGGCGCGAGCCGCCGATGTCGGCATGCCCCGATTCTGCCGCAGCGCAACGAGAACCTGCGGTTCCGGGCGCGGCCCGGGCGCGGTTCGGTGGCTCAATCCGGAACGGGGTCGCTCAAGGTGCTACCCGAGCGCGTGGCGCCGACGCTGGCGGCGACGACGAACGCCATGGCCAGAAGCTGCACCGGGGAGAGCACTTCCCCCACGACCAGCAGACCGGCCAGCGCTGCGGCCGCCGGCTCGAGGCTCATCAAGATGCCGAAGACGGCCGGTCGGATCGACCGCAGCGCCACGAGTTCACAGCTGTAGGGGATGACCGAGCTCAGCAACCCGACCAAGGCACCGAGCAGCAGGATCCTCGAGTCGCCGAGTTGATCGGCGTGGCCGCCGAGCGCCAGCGGGGCGAGGAACAGTGTGGCGGCCACGCTGGCCAGGGTGAGTCCGTCGAAGCCGGCCCAGCGTCTGCCGGTCTGGGCGCTGAGCAGGATGTAGGCGGCCCAGGCGGCACCGGCGAGCAGGGCGAAGCCCACCCCCGCCCAACTGAGGTCGCCGGGGCGCAACCCCAGCAGCGATACGCCCACGGCCGCCAGGCCCACCCAGATCAGGTCGCGGGCACGACGTGAGCCGAGCACGGCGAGAGTGAGGGGACCGACGAACTCCAGGGTGACGGCCAGGCCGATGGGGATCCGTTGGAAGGACTGATAGATCGCCCAGTTCATCAAGCCCAGGCTGGCCCCGAAGGCGAGGACGATCAGCCAGTCCTCCCGGCTTCTCCCACGGACCACCGGGCGGGCCACCAGGGCGAGGATCACGGCGCTGGTGGCGAGTCGCAGCCACACGATCGTGGTGGGGTCGGCCTCGTCGAACAGGGTCTTGGCGATGCCGGCCCCGAACTGGACCGACAAGATTCCGATCAGGACCAGCCAGATCGGATTCACCGGGGACCTCGCGGTGTCGCGGACCGATGACTTGGCGGCTCCCACCGGGTCAACCTATCGACCGCCGTCGCGATCAGGGACACAATGCAGGCGTGAGCACTGTGCTGATGATCGGAACGCGCAAGGGCATGTGGCTGGGGCGCAGCGACGATGCCCGCGAGGACTGGGATTTCACCGGGCCGCACCACGACATGGAGGAGGTCTACTCCTGCATGATCGACACCCGTTCGAGTCCTCCCCGGCTGCTCGCGGGAGCCTCCTCGAGTTGGCTCGGCCCACAGGTTCGTCGGTCGGACGACCTGGGCGCGAGTTGGCAGGAGACCGGCGAGAACGGGATCCGCTTCCCCGACGACATCGACGCTTCGGTGGAGCGGATCTGGCAGTTGGCCCCGGGCAGTGACGAGAAGACCGTCTGGGCCGGGTCCGAACCCGGCGCGGTGTGGAAGTCGAGCGACCGCGGCGAGAGCTTCTCCCTGGTCCGCGGGCTCTGGGACCACCCGCACCGCCAGGAGTGGGGCGCCGGCTTCGGCGGACAGGCCTTCCACACCCTTCTGCCCCACCCGAGCGACCCAGACTCGGTGACCGCCGCGATCTCGACCGGCGGTGTCTATCAGAGCGCCGACGGCGGAGAGTCCTGGGAGGCTCGCAGCCAGGGGATCGTGGCCATCTTCCTTCCCG
>JBFIDC010000082.1:0-11650 GCA_041581495.1 Nocardioides sp.
GCGAGGCCTGAGCCGCTGGGCTTGATGCATCAGCCCTGGCGTTCGGCCCAGACCCGGCTGACGTCGGCGAGCAGAGTCGCGGCCCGCGCGTCGAAGCTGTGTTCGGCAGCGATCCGGTCCGCGATGCGAGTCATCTCTGAGTCATCAGGGAAACGTGACCGACCGGCCTCGCTGCACAACAGCGCGAGGTCATCCTGGTCGTGGAAGCTCTGAACGGCTCCGCCGAACAGTTCGAGGCCGTCGACGGAGTCCGAGATGACCCTGGCGCCTGAGGCGACGGCGTCGAAGAGTCGGTTGGCCAAGAAGCCGTGCTCGCGCATGTCTTGGTGGTGGTCGGCCAGGACCAGCCCGTGGTCGCGATACAGCTGCATGAGTTCGTGGTTGTCGACATAGGCCCCGGCCCAGTTGGCAGCGGGGATCTTGTGGTCCCAGAACGGGCCGTGAACATCGACGTCGACGCCGGCAGCGATCGCCGCGGCGACCACGGGGCGCACCCGGTCTCGCGGGGCGCCGCCCACGAAGACCGGTCGTGAGCCGTCGCCGACGGGCTTGGTCATGTCGGCACGCAAGGACAGGTCGGTGGCCTGCAGGAGGACGCCGACCTCACGTCCGGCGCGTTCACTCATCTGCTTGGCCCAGGCGGGGGATGCGGCATAGACGAGATCGAAGTCGGCCAATTCGCGGGCGGTGACCAGGTCGGGTTGGCTGATCACCCACAAGACGTTGATCTGACCGGGGACCACGGCGATCTCGTCGAGCCCGCGGATACCGAGCGCCACGTCATCGAAGGCTGTGGGAGGCAGGCTGTGCGCTCCGTGACGGTGGGTCACGACCTCTTGGCCGAGCTTCTCGAGGCTGGTGGCCAGAGAGGCGATGAAATGCGTGTCGCCCCACAGGTCGCCCACCTCGCCGCCGATCGCTGGGTTGCGGATGCCCCACCGGAGCGGGACGTCGCCACCGGGTCGCCCGGTAGCGCGGGAGAGCAGGAGTTGCGGAGCGGGAACCTCGACGCCATCACCGAAGGTGCGGTCGATCGCGAATCCGCGTTCCTCCCAGCGCCATGTCTCGGCCGCCGGCAGTCGGCCTCGCCAGCGCTCCATGAAGATGCGCCGATTGACCGAGATGTTGTCTGTGCGGCCCTCTGTGCGGCCCTCGTAGTGGGTCACCCGGGACTCGGGGACCATCAGGAAGTGACCGCCGGGGCGTCGGTCGCGGGCCCGCAGGCACAGATCGATGTCTTCCATCCCGTTGACGAAGATGGGGTCGAATCCCTCCAGTGCGACGACATCGGAGGCTCGCATGGCCAGCGCGGCAGCCGTGACGACGGCGAACCGGCGATCGCTCATCGCGAGTGCGTCCTCGGGCGGGTGGCTGGCGAAGAGATGGACCGGCAAGAAGCCCTCGACCGGGAAGGCCGTGCCGCAGGCTTGAACCGAGTCATCGGGGTACTGAAGCAGCGGCTGGGTGCCGAGCACGTCGGGGTCAGCGAGGGGTTCGAGGAGCGGGCGCAACCAACCGGGTCGGGGTTCGGTGTCGTTGTTGAGGAAGACCACGAACTCGCCTGTGCTCCGGGCAAAGCCGAGGTTGCTGCCGGTGGCGAAGTTGAGGTTGCGCGTGACTCGTTCGAGACGGACCTGAGGCAGGTCGAAGGTCCCGGTCTCAAGACTCAGCGAGGTGGCCGGCTTGGATCCGTTGTCAACGATGACGACCTCGAGGTCGGCCCCGGCGCTGTTGCGCACCAGGGTCCGCGCAGCGCGGATGGTCATGCGGCAGTCGTTCCACGTGGGAATGACCACCGAGACCCGGCCGGGCACTCGTTGGTCCATCGTGGTCCGCACCTGATCCCATCGGACCCAGTGCTTGGCCAGCACCACGAACTGCCACGAGTCGGCCTCGGTGGTGGTGATCCGGTCGGCGACCTCACGCGAGTCGTCGTACTCGACCCCGATGAACGGCATCAGTTTCAACGCCGTCTTCTGGGCGATCCGGATCGCGAAGTCGTGGTCGACCCAGCGGCGCAGGTTCTCATCGAAGCCCCCGACCTCGCGGGCGAGATCGGTCTCGACGAGCATCACGTTGAGGTCGATGTGGTTGGCGATCATCAGATCGTCGAGGTCGCCGCTGAAGGCCCGGTAGGTCACCTCGCCGCCGTCGTTCAACTTCTGCGCCGCATAGGCCGCACGCAGCCCCATCCCGCGCATTCCCGACAGTCCGGTGAGCAGGAAGTCGGGGCGCCAGGCGTTGTCGGAGTCGAGGAAGGCCACGATCGGGGCGACGGCGGCAGCGAGTCCCGCGTTGCGGGCCGCGCAGACTCCGCCCCAGGCCTGGCGAACCACCCGGATCCGCGGGTCCTCGGCAGCCAGCGCATCGAGCACCTCGGGTGTCGCGTCGGTCGAGCCATCGTCGACGACGATCAGTTCCCACGACTGCAGTGTCTGCCGGCGCACGGATTCGACGGCCGCCGAGACCAGCCCGGCGCGGTTGCGCACCGGCATGATCACGCTGACCGACGGACCGTCGGTCTCAGGTGGTGGGGTCTGCGCCCAGCGCGCCCGCCAGCGGTCCTCGAGATCGGCATCCCACGAGTCCTTGACCCGCGGACGCGGTCGTGGCGCGTTGGCGATGTGGGTTCGAGCCGCTTCGAGCAGGTGCGGGCGGGCCCGGTTGAGCGTCATCTCGGGGCGCCCCGGCAGCGGCGCGTCCGGTCCGTGATGCTCCAAGAAGTAGCCCAGGACTCCGCCGGGGTGCGCGGCGACAAGTGCGGGGTCGACGTCCAACTCGCGGGCGTCGAACAGGGAGCCCAGGGCACGGTCGGGTGCCTTGGACTGGAGGTGCTCGATCAGGACCCCGACACCCTGGTCGGTCTTGAGTCGGTGCAGGAACCAGTTGCCGAAGTAGGCCAGTTCGAGCAGTGGGTGCGGAGAGAACTGCCCACGGGAGCGGGCGGCGTAGTGCTCGGCGGCAGCGAGGTCGGTCTCGAAGGTCTGGTCGACCTGAGCCTGATAGAACTCACGATCGAAGATCCCGGCCTCGAGCAGGGTCTGTGCACTGCGCCTGTCTCGCGAGGCGGGGGCGGCGTCGTTGACGGGGTTGTTGACGGCGTCGTTGACGGGGGCCGCCGGCGATGGGCGACGGCGCAAGCGTCGCCTCATGCCGGGGCGGGGTTCGGGTCCGGGCGTACTCACAGCGCCTCAAACCCTAGGTCATCGTGGCCCGGTGCCGGGCCTCGGCGCGCTCGGCGGCGCGGTGCCAAGAACTGTGTTCGGCTCCGGCCACGAACCGCCGCCTGGCGAAACCTCGAAGTAACAAAACCGGAGAGGTCGTTTCATGCCTGCAACATCACTCCCGCCGCCGTGAAACCTCCCGCCGCGAATGTTGCAGCCAATCGGGGGAGCCGCAGGCCGACAGTGACGTTGCCAGCGGAGTGCCCCATGTTCGATACCTATTCCATGGAGGTTCTGTGGACGGCTATAACGCCTTCATGCTCGTAGCCACGTTGCTCGTGCTGATGATGACCACGCCTGCACTTGCGCTGTTCTACGGCGGCATGACGCGATCCAAGTCCGTGCTCAACATGATGATGATGTCGTACGTCGCGATGGCGATCGTCGGCATCCTCTGGGTGTTGTACGGCTACTCGATGGTGTTCGGAGGCGATGGCACCTTCTTCGCCTCGCCGGCCACCAACCTCGGTCTGAAGGACGTCGGCTACGACGGCTACACCTTCATGATGTTCCAGTTGACCTTCGCGGTCATCACCACGGCGCTGATCAGCGGCGCGATCGCCGACCGGGTCAAGTTCTCGGCGTGGGTCATCTTCGTGCCGCTGTGGGCGACGATCTCCTACTTCCCGCTGGCGCACATGGTCTTCGGTTGCACCGACGACGCCCTGATCTGCACCACGATCGGTGCCCAGGACTACGCCGGCGGCACCGCGGTGCACATCAACGCCGGTATGGCCGCACTGGTGCTCGCCGTCATCGTCGGCAAGCGCATCGGCTTCGGCAAGGAGCCGATGAAGCCGCACAACCTGACGCTGACCATGCTGGGCGCGGCCCTGCTGTGGGTCGGCTGGTACGGCTTCAACGTCGGCTCCCTCGTGTTCAGTGACGAGATCGAGACCAGCACGCAGTTCCTCAACGAGACCGGTCTGACCTTCGCCAACACCACGTTGGCGACCATGGCAGCGATTCTCGGATGGCTCGCCGTCGAGCGACTCCTGCACGGCAAGGCGACCTCCCTCGGGGCAGCCTCGGGCATCGTCGCGGGTCTGGTGGCCATCACTCCCGCCGCTGGAGCCGTCGACATCTGGGGCGCTCTCGCGATCGGTGCTGTCGCCGGTGCGGTGTGTGCCTGGGCGGTCGGCCTGAAGTTCAAGTTCGGGCTCGACGACTCGCTCGACGTGGTGGGCGTCCACCTCGTCGGCGGCATCATCGGCACGGTCATGATCGGGCTGTTCTCCACCGTCGCCGCCGCTGACTCGGGTGTCGCCGGAGGTGCGGTCGACGGTCTCTTCTACGGCGGTGGCTTCGGCTCCCTGGCCGACCAGGTCCTCGGTGTCCTGGTGGCGATCGCCTGGTCCGGTGTGGCGACCGCGCTCATCGCGCTGGTCATCAAGTACACGATCGGCTGGCGTCTGAGCGAGGAGGACGAGATCGAGGGCATCGACTTCGTCGCCCACGGTGAGAGCGCCTACGACCTCCACACCAGTGGCGGCTCGACCGGCGTGCTTGCAGCCAGTACCGCGCAGGTCAAGGAAGGAGCTCAGGCATGAAGCTCGTCACCGCAGTGATCAAGCCGCACAAGTGGGAAGACGTGCGTGAGGCTCTCGAGACGTTCGGAGTGACCGGAATGACGGTCTCCGAGGTCAGCGGCTACGGCCGCCAGAAGGGCCACACGGAGGTCTACCGGGGCGCGGAGTACGACATCGCCCTGGTGCCCAAGATCCGCATCGAGATCGTCGTCGACGACGGCGACACCGATGACGTCCTCGGCATCATCGTGAAGACCGCGCAGACCGGTCGGATCGGTGACGGCAAGGTCTGGGTCAGCCCGATCGAGACCGTCGTCCGGGTGCGTACCGGCGATCGGGATTCGGCCGCGCTCTAAGGCTCGTACGTGTCGCTGACGGCCTGGGCGTCCCGCATATCGTGGGGCGTCCAGGCCGTTGACACGTCTGCAACCCTTCCTAGGGCAGAGTCGCTTGGGGGTGCCGGGGCGTCCGGTTCCTTGCTCGATCGTCAGGAGAACCAGTGAAACTCGTGACCGCGGTGGTCAAGCCGCACAAGTGGGAAGAGGTCAGATCTGCGCTCGAGGCGGCTGGTGTCGCGGGCATGACCGTCAGCGAGGTCAGCGGATACGGCCGGCAGAAGGGCCACACCGAGGTCTACCGCGGTGCGGAGTACGACATCGCGCTCGTGCCCAAGATCCGCCTGGAGGTCGTGGTGGCTGACGGCGACGTGGACGCGGTGGTCGAGGCCATCACGGCCGCGGCGCAGACCGGACGCATCGGCGACGGCAAGGTCTGGGTCAGCCCGGTCGAGACCGTCATCCGAGTGCGCACCGGCGACCGTGACGAGGCCGCGCTCTGACCGGAGTTCGCGGGTGATCCAGACGTGACGGCGGTCGAGCGCGCGGAGCGCACGGCCGCTGCCGATGCGCTGTGCGCCGCCGCTTGGGAGTCTGTCGGCGGCCCGTCCACCGGCGCGGCACTGGTCGCCGTCGGCGGTTTCGGTCGTGGAGAACTCGCACCGTTCTCGGACCTCGACGTGGTCCTGGTCCACGACCAGATGCCACCGGAAGTGTTGGAGCCCATCGCCTCACAGGTCTGGTACCCCTTGTGGGACTCGGGGGTCAACCTCGATCATTCGGTGCGCTCGCTCGAGGAGATGGTGACCGCGGCCAACGCCGATCTGCGCGTGGCGCTCGGATTGCTCGATGCCCGGCACCTGGTCGGTGACGCCGACCTCACCTCCAAACTTCGCACCACCATGCTGGCCCAGTGGCGTCGCACCGCGCGCGAACGACTGCCGGATCTGCGTGCCTTGGTCGACTCCCGTCACGAGTTGATGGGGGAGTTGGCGCACGTCTCGGTGCCTGACCTCAAGGAGACCGAGGGCGGGATCCGCGACGCCACGGCCCTGAAGGCGCTGGTGGCCACCTGGCTGGTCGACGTCCCCCACATCGAACTCGAACGCAGCAGGCTCGCGCTGCTCGATGTCCGCGACCTGGTCCACGGAGTCGCCGGCCGGGCCACCGACCGAGTCACCCCGGAACTCTGGAGCGACCTGGCGCCGCTCCTCGGGGTTGCCGACGATCGGGCCGCCCAGATGCTGGTGAGAGAACTCGGGCGTCGGATCGCGCACCTCTCACGCCTGGTCTGGCGGCGGGTCGACGATGTGCTGGCGCGGCGCTCCTCGCCGGCGGCTCCTCGGCGACCCTCGCTGACCGCGCTGGCGCCTGGAGTCGCTCTCGCCGCGGGCGAGGTGGTGCTCGACGCCAAGGCTCGCCCCGCCCAGGACCCGGTGCTGCTGCTCCGCGCGGCGGTCGAGGCCGCCGAGCGCGACGTCGTACTGGCCCCGCCGACGGCGGCACGGTTGGCCCGAGAGTGTCCGCCGCTTCCCGTCCCGTGGCCGGCTGAGGCTCGTGACCTGCTGGTCCGGTTGCTCGCCTCCGGGTCGGGGCTGCTGCACACGTGGGAGACGCTGGAGGAGACCGGCGCCCTGCAGGGGTTCTTGCCCGAGTGGGAGCGGATCCGGCTCCTGCCCCATGCCTCGGCCATCCACAGGTTCACGGTGGACCGGCACGTGGTCGAGACGTGCATCGAGGCGGCCGCGCTGATCCGGCGGGTGGATCGTCCGGACGTCCTCATGGTGGCGGCCCTGCTGCACGACATCGGGAAGGGGAGCCTGACCGAGCACAGCGTGGCCGGCGAACCGATCGCGCGCCGGATCGCGACTCGCATGGGCTTCGACGCCGACGGCGTGGACCTCATCGCTCAACTCGTGCGCTGGCACCTGCTCCTGTCCGAGACCGCTACCACCCGCGATCCGGACGACCCGATGACGGTCGGCACGGTCGTGGATCGGATCAAGACGCGCCAGGCCCTCGATCTGCTCACCGCGCTGACCGAGGCGGATGCTCGAGCCGCGTCACCCAAGGCGTGGTCGTCGTGGCGGGCAGGGCTGATCCTGGACCTGTCTCGGCGCACCGATGCGGCCCTCTCGTCCGGGTCATCGCTCCCACCGGTCGAGTCCGCGCCGGTCGAGATCCCCAAGGCCGTGCGTAAGGGAGGGGTCTCCTTCGCTGTCGAGGAGGTCGCTGACGGCACCCGCCTGACCGCGATCGCCCAGGACCGGGTGGGATTGCTCTCGGACCTGTCCGCATCGGTGGCGATGGAGCGGTTGCGCATCCGCGCGGCACGAGCCTGGTTCCAAGACGGATACGGGATCACCGTGTTCGACCTCGCTGAGCAGGGCATCGACCCGGCGCGGCTACGGCTCACCTTCGACGGGGTAGCCAGCGGTCGGTTGGATCCGGCGACCCGACTCCGCGGCCGGGCGGATTCCAGAGCGGGGAAGGCGCCGCTGGCCCCGTCGGTCGACGTGCGCCCCGAGGCCTCCGACCTGGCCACCGTGCTCGAAGTGCGCACCACCGACCGGCCCGGAGTCGTCTATCTCGTCTGCGCCGCGCTCGCCGACCTCGACATCGCCGTGCGCTCGGCCCACGTCGGCACCTTGGGGCCACAGGCCGTCGATGTCTTCTATCTGCAGGAGTCCTCGGCAGGGAGTCTCAGCGACCGGCGGGCGGCCGAGGCATCACACGCGGTGCGCAAGGCTCTGGAGGCTCCTCGAGACGGCGCTTGAGCGTGTCGGGCTTGCGGCCGGGGGAGAACTCAACCCGGTTGTCGATCCCACCCACGCCCGCACCGTAGGCTGGTGTTCTTCCGCGTGAGTCAATCTGCCCGAGGATTCATCTGTGTTCGCCACCCTCTCTGACCGCCTTGCCGACACCTTCAAGAACCTGCGAGGCAAGGGACGCCTCTCCGAGGCGGACATCGACGCGACCGCGCGCGAAATCCGCATCGCCCTGCTCGAGGCCGACGTCGCGCTCCCGGTGGTCAAGCAGTTCGTGGCCGCCATCAAGGAACGCGCCCGCGGCGAGGAGGTCAGCCAGGCGCTGAACCCTGGTCAGCAGATCATCAAGATCGTCCACGAGGAACTCGTGGGGATCCTGGGTGGCGAGACCCGTCGGCTGCGCTACGCCAAGAGCGGGCCGACCGTCATCCTGCTCGCCGGGCTGCAAGGTGCCGGCAAGACGACACTCGCCGCAAAGCTCGCGCTGTGGCTCAAGGCGCAGGGGAAGACCCCGCTGCTCGCGGCCTGCGACCTCCAGCGCCCCAACGCCGTCACCCAACTCCAGGTCAACGGCGAGCGGGTCGGCGTCCCCGTCTTCGCGCCCGAACCCGGCAACGGCGTCGGTGATCCCGTCCAGGTGGCGAAGGCCGCGGTCGCGGAGGCCCAGCGCGCGCTGCACGACGTCCTGATCGTCGACACTGCCGGCCGCCTCGGCGTCGACGCCGACATGATGCAGCAGGCTGCGGATATCCGCGACGCGATCTCGCCCGACGAGGTCCTGTTCGTCGTCGACGCGATGATCGGTCAGGACGCGGTCGTCACGGCCCAGGCGTTCCTCGACGGCGTCGGCTTCGACGGCGTGGTCCTCACCAAACTCGACGGTGACGCCCGAGGTGGCGCAGCGTTGTCGGTCGCCTCGGTCACGGGTCGGCCGGTGATGTTCGCCTCGGCGGGCGAGAAGATGACCGACTTCGATCTCTTCCACCCGGACCGGATGGCTTCGCGCATCCTCGACATGGGCGACATGCTCACGCTGATCGAGCAGGCCGAGAAGACCTTCGACGCCGAACAGACCGCCAAGGCGGCGGCCAAGCTGACCGGCCAGGGCGGCGAGTTCACCCTCGATGACTTCCTCGAGCAGATGCAGCAGGTGCGCAAGCTCGGATCCATGTCCAAGATCATGGGGATGCTGCCCGGGATGGGGCAGTTCCGCGATCAGTTGGAGAACTTCGACGAACGCGAGATCGACCGGATCCAGGCGATCATCCAGTCGATGACGCCGGCCGAGCGAGCGAACCCCAAGATGATCGACGGCTCCCGGCGGATTCGGATCGCGCGCGGGTCCGGACGCCAGGTCTCCGACGTCAACGGTCTCGTCGATCGCTTCTTCGAGGCGCGCAAGATGATGCTGTCCTTCGCCAAGGGCGGCATGCCGGGGCTGCCAGGGATGCCCGGCATGGCCGGAGGCGGCAAACGCGGCAAGGCCAAGGCCCAGGCCAAGAAGGGCAAGGGTCGCCGCGTCTCAGGCAACCCCGCCAAAGCGGCCCAGCAGGCTGCTGCGGAGAAGGAGAAGGCGGCCGCGGCGCCGGCCAACCCCTTCGGTCTTCCCAACGGGCCCGCCGAGGACGTCGACTACGAGCAGGCCGCGGCCGCTCTCAACCTGCCCAAGGACTTCTCCAAGTACCTCAAGTAGGCGCCGCTTCGGTGTCGGGTCGCCGTCGCCTACGGTCGTGGTGTGAGCCGGGTGATGGTCGTCGATGCCGCCAACGTCGTCGGTACGCGCCCCGACGGGTGGTGGAAGGACCGAGCCGGCGCCGCCCGACGACTGCACGAGGCGCTCGCTGTCGGCGAGACGTCGGCCGACGTGGTCGTCCTGGTGCTCGAGGGTGCCGCCAAGGCCGGGGTTCCGGCCGGCCGGGATGCCCACCTGGTGACCGTGCACGCGCCCCGGGACGGGGATTCGGCGATCACGGCCGAGGCGAGCAAGGCCGTGGCACGAGGTGACACCGTCACCGTGATCACGGCCGACAGGCTCCTGCAAGCCGCCGTCCAGGCGGTCGGTGCGGCCACGATGAGCCCGTCGTGGCTCCTGGATCAACTCTGAGTCGGTAGCGTCACAGCCGTGCCTGATCTCCCCGTGCTCAAAATCTCCGGCCCCGTGCTTCCCGACGGTGAGGTCCGCGACCTCTATGTCGTCGACGGACAGATCACCCTGGAGAAGCAGTCGGGGGCCGAGACGGTGGCGACCGGTTGGGTGGTGCCGGGTCTGGTTGATGCCCACTGCCACCTCGGCCTGGACGATAACGGCGGCACCTCGGATGCGGTGACCGAGCACCAGGCGATCGAGGACCGCGATGCCGGCGCGCTGTTGATCCGCGACGCCGGCTCTGCCGCGGACACCAGATGGATCCACGACCGCGACGACCTGCCCCGGCTGATTCGCGCGGGTCGACACATCGCACGCACCAAGCGCTACATCCGCAACTATGCGCACGAGGTCGAGCCCGCAGAACTGTCCGACTACGTCGCCCAGGAAGCCGAGCGTGGCGACGGTTGGGTCAAGTTGGTGGGGGACTGGATCAGTCGCGAGACCGGCGACCTGGCACCCTCCTTCGCCCCCGACGACTTCGCCCGGGCCATCGCCGTGGCGCACGAGCACGGCGCCAAGGTCACCGCGCACTGCTTCGGCACCGCCGTGCTCCCCGGGCTGATCGAGGCGGGCATCGACTGCATCGAACACGGCACGGGGCTGACCACCGATCTGATCGAGGCGATGGTGGCGCGGGGGACGGCCCTGGTGCCCACGGTGATGCAGGTCGACAAGTTCCCCGAGTATGCCGAGGCAGGAGCCGAGAAGTTCCCCGCCTACAGCTCGACGATGACCGACCTGTACGCCCGGCGACGGGCCACGATCATGTCCGCCTACGAGGCGGGGGTCCCGCTCTATGCCGGCTCGGACGGTGGGGGAGTCCGCAGGCACGGCAACATCGCCGGCGAAGTGATGGCCATGGCCGACCTCGGCATGTCCAAGGTCGACGCGCTGGGTGCCGCGTCCTGGCGGGCCCGCGCCTGGCTGGGGTGGAACGCGACGTTGACCGAAGCAGCGCCTGCGGACCTCGTCGTCTATGACAGCGACCCGCGCGAGGATCTCAGCGTCCTGGCCCGCCCGGCCCGCGTCATGCTGCGTGGCGTGATCGTCGGCTGAGCCGTAGGATTTCAGGCATCCGCCGCTGTCTGGCAGACTGCTCGGTCGAGCCCTGCACGCCCGGACCCTCTCATCCGTGGTGAGCCGGGGCACATCGGAGAACGAGACTTGGTGCCCCACGCCGGGTCGCGCCTCCACCATCCACTGAACTCTGAGGAGACACCACAACTGTGGCCGTCAAGATCCGTTTGAAGCGCCTGGGCAAGGTCCGTGTGCCGCAATACCGCATCGTCATCGTCGACTCGCGCAAGAAGCGCGACGGCAAGGTGATTGAAGAGATCGGCAAGTACCACCCGAAGGAGGACCCCTCCTACATCTCGGTGGTCTCCGACCGCGCCCAGTACTGGCTGGGAGTGGGCGCGCAGCCTTCCGAGGCTGTTGCCAAGATCCTCAAGATCACCGGTGACTGGCAGACCTTCAAGGGCCTGAAGGGCACCGAAGGCACGCTGAAGGTTGCCGAGCCGAAGCGCGACAAGCTCGACATCTTCAACGAGGCGCTCAAGGACGCTCACAACGAGCCGAAGGCCGAGGCCGTCACCAAGAAGAGCGCCGCCAAGAAGGCCGCTCCCAAGGACGAGGCTCCCAAGGA
>JBFIDC010000083.1:0-11649 GCA_041581495.1 Nocardioides sp.
AGACCTCAGATGTGCAGGTGCGCGATCTCGGTTTCGACGCGACGGCGAACACCGCCGTCCTCGCCGGCCTCTATGCCTCCGCGCTCGACGGTCAGCGCAACCTCAGCGTGCGGCACTGCAGGTTCGACGGGTTCATGACCGGCGGCACCACCGCTGTCGCGGCGGCGGTCTATGTGTGGACCAGCAACGGCGTTGTCGTGCTCGACAGCGAGTTCGTCGATTGCGGCCGGGCGATCACCATCGATCGTCCGAGTGGCCCGGTCCATGTCGCGAACAACCGGATCAGGGCCGCTGACTCGAAGATGATGGCCACGGGCATCTGGGTCCGACGCAGTTCCAACGCCTCCGCCGATGCTGTCGTGGTCTCGGGCAACCGGGTCAGCGGTGCGGGACTCGACCCGAGCGGCACCGGTGCCGAGGGCCACGCGATCGCGGTCTTCAGGTGTCAGGACGTCAAGGTCGTCGACAACTACTGCGAGCGAAGCGGCCGCGGCATCTTGATCTCCAACCAGAGTTTCGGCGCCATGGTGCGTGGCAACGTCTGCACGACCAACTTCGACGCCGGCATCCGGTGCGAACCCGAGATCACCGCGCAGGACATCACCGTGGGCAGCACCGGTTCCCGCCGCGGGGCGACGGTGATGGGCAACGTGGTGCGGGGCAACCGCAGCATCGGGGCACCGAGCGGAGCGAACTCCGGCATCGGCATCACCCTCTCCTACGCCGCGGGTACAACGGTGTCGGGCAATGTCGTCAGCGACAACGGCGGCGGTGGCATCAACTGCGACTCCGACCGGGTCACCATCGTGGGCAACGTGGTCTTCAACAACTGGATGGACTACTCCGGCGAACCCGTCAACGGCCGCCGCGGCGGGATCCGGGTCTATGCCGCCACGGGCTGCACCATCGTGGGCAACCAGTGCTTCGACAACCAGCCGACCCGGACCCAGAAGTACGGCCTTTCCCTCTCCGGAGCCGGTGCGGCGCACGTGGTCCATGGCAACAACTTCACCGGCAACGACACCGGAGAGGTCTATGGCGCCCACGCGATCGTGGGTGGCTTCTTCGGCGCCACGCCGATCACCCGACGTCCCGATCCCGGCACCGCCACCTCGCTCAATGTCGTCGACGTGGTCAACGACCTGGTCAAGTCTCTGCGTGACCTCGGCCTGGTCACCTGAGACTGACCTCGCCACGGGTTAGGTTGACCGGGTGGCGCCCTGGAACACCTTCATCGAGGGCGACAACCTCGAGGTGCTCCCGACCCTCCGCGACTCGTACGGATTGGTCGACCTGGTCTACATCGACCCGCCCTACAACACCGGCAGCAACTTCGCCTACCACGACGACATCAAGGGTGGCGGTGAACTGACCCGCCACCAGGCCTGGGTGGCGATGATGCGCCCGCGCCTGGCCGCGGCGCGCGAGGCGATGAGCGATCGTTCCGCGATCTTCGTCAGCATCGACGACAACGAGGCCGCGCACCTGAGGCTGCTGATGGACGAGATCTTCGGCGAGACGAACTTCTTGGCGCAGGTCGTGGTCAACCTCAACCCGAAGGGTCGCCAGCTCGGCTCCGGGTTCGCGACCAGTCACGAATACCTGCTCGTCTATGCCAGGGACCGAGAGTCGACCGCCCTGGTGGCCAGCAGTTCGGAGGCCGTGGACGAGCGGGACTTCCCGCTCAGCGACGGGGACGAGCGCCGCTACCGCCGACTGCCGCTGCGCAACACCAACAAGAAGTTCAACCCCGTCACGGCGCCGACGTTGCACTTCCCGATCTGGGGAGACCCCGAGACCGGTCAGGTGCGCACCACCCCGTTCGAGGGTGGGGTCGAGGTGAGTCCGGTCTTCGGCGACGGGCGGCCGGCGGTGTGGCGGTGGAGTCGTCCACTGATGGAAGAGCGACCCGACGACCTGGTCTGTCGGCGGGTCAAGGGGCCCGGCGGCGAGCGCGTCGACGTCTTCCAGAAGGACTGGCTCGACCGCGACCACCGCGGGGCCCGCCGCAAGAAACTGCGCACCATCTGGTTGGCCGAGGAGATCGGCTCCACCGACACGGCCGTGGCCGAACTGAAGCAGATTCTCGGTCACGTCTTCGAGTCCCCCAAGCCCACCGGGCTGATCCGCCGGATCCTGGCCACGATGCCGGACGACGTGGTGGTGCTGGACTTCTTCGCCGGCAGCGGCACGACAGGGCACGCCGTCGCGTTGGCCAACCAGGCCGACGGGGGATCGCGCCGCTGCCTGAGTATCAACTCACCCGAACCCACCCGCGTCGGCTCGAACGCTCACGCGGCGGGGCTGATGACCGTTGCCGACATCACCCGGGCCCGGTTGCGTGCGGTGGCCGAGGCCGTGGGTGGCGGCCTCGAGGAGCGCTGAGCCTCGACTAGACGCCGGCCGCCTTCTCGAGCGCCGTGAGTTCCTGGTCCAGGTAGGCCAACAGTCGCTGCAGGTGCGGCACGGTGCGGCGGCACCCGGTCAGCCCGAACATCATGTTGCCGTCATAGGACGTGCAGGTGATGTTGAGGGCCATGCCGTTGATCGGGATCGACAACGGGTAGGTGCCGACGAGTTTGGCGCCGTTCCAGTAGTGCGTGGTGCGAGGACCCGGCACGTTGCTGATGATCAGGTTGTAGGGCGGCCGCACGATTCCCTGCATGCGCAGCATCGGCGCGATGATCGCCGGCGCCTGCCCCAGCGCGCTCATCGCCATGATCTGCACCGGCGTCATCGACGACAGGGCCTGCTTGCCGTCGCGCATCGAGTTGTGGATCTTCTGCAGTCGCTTGCCGGGGTCGTGAACGTCGGTGGCCAGTTGGACCATCACCGAGCCGATCGCGTTGCCGCCGTCGGCGGAGGCGATCTGGGACTGCTTGGCGTTGAGTCCGACCGGCACCATCGCCACCAGGGGCGCCTCGGGGAGGGCGTCGAGTTCGAGCAGATAGGTGCGCATCGCGCCGCTGCACATGGCCAGCACCACGTCGTTCAACGTGGTTCCGGTGGCCTTGCCGATCGCCCGCAGGCGCTCGATCGGCCAGTCCTGAGCCGCGAAGCGCCGCGACCCGGTGATGCTCTGGTTGAACAGGGTGCGGGGCGCGTGCAGCGAGAGCGAGGACGTCTCGTTGCGCACCCCCTTGGTGATCGTCTTGATCAGCGCGGACGGCATGCCTGCGGCCTCGGCGGTGATGCCCAGGGCCGAGCGCAGCGCGGTCATCGGCGCCTCGGAGAGGACCAGGTCGTTGGACTTCTTCTTGCGAGACCGAGTGCCCGCGGCCTGACCCCATGGGGCTGGCATGTCGCGCTCGTCAGCGTCGGTGGAGAGCACGCTCTGCAGCAGGCGCATGGCGGAGACGCCGTCGACCAGGGCGTGGTGGGTCTTGGTGTAGAGGGCGACCCGCCCGTCTCGCAGACCCTCGATGACGTGGGCCTCCCACAGCGGTCGCTCCCAGGCCAGTCGGGTGCCGTGCAGGCGCGAGCACAGTTCGAGCAGTTCGCGGATCCGTCCCGGCTTCGGCAGCGCCGAGTGGCGGACGTGGTGCTCGATGTCGAACTGCGCATCCTCGCGCCACGTCAGTTGGCCGCCGGTGCGCACTGACCGGTAGGGGTGCTTGAGGAACAGCGGCGAGACCTCGTCGACATCGCGCATCTGCTCGAAGAGTTCACGGGTGTAGTTGCGCCCGGCACCCTCGGGCTTCTCGAAGAGTTGGAGGCCGCCCACGTGCATCGGCATGTTGCGGTTCTCGGTCAGCAGGAACGCCGCCGAGGTCGGGTCGATCGGTGTGGCCACCAGATTCCTCGCAATTCGGTTGTCGGACGTCCCCGTTAGATGTCCGTGCATCGCGTCAGACGAGGGCCGATCCTGCCTTGACGTGACACTGGCCACAAGAGCACCCCAGGTCACATGCGTCAACCTGGCCCGCGTGGGGGGCTCCGCGCAGTCTGACACCATCCGAGCATGGAGACCGCGCCGCTGGACCGGGTCCTCGCCCGCGGCCGACTCTCAGCGAGGGCGCGCATCGCCCGCTGGGAGTCCAAACGCTGGCACATCGCCCAGAGCGCGATCGCCGCCGGCGTGGCCTGGCTGATCGCCAGTGACCTGTTGAATCACGAGACCCCGTTCTTTGCTCCGGTGGCCGCCGTGGTCTGCCTCGGAACCTCATACGGCCAGCGGCTGCGCCGGGTCGCGGAGGTGACGCTGGGCGTCGCCGTGGGCGTGCTGCTCGCCGACCTGCTCGGCATCGCGATCGGCTCCGGGTGGTGGCAGATGATCGTGGTGGTGGCCCTGGCGATGAGCGTCGCGCTGCTCCTCGACGGCGGCCAACTGCTGGTCATCCAGGCCTGCGTGCAGTCGATCATCATCAGTGCCCTGGTGCCGGCGCCGAGCCAGGCGTTGGTGAGGTGGAGCGATGCGGTCATCGGTGGTGCGGTCGCCCTGGTCGCCGCGACCGTGGTGCCCGCGGCTCCACTGCGCAGACCACGCGAACAGGCAGCGGTGGTGATCCGCAAGATCTCCGCTCTGCTGCGGGCGGCGGCGGACGTGATGAGCAACGGTGATCCGGAGGTCGCGCTCGACCTGTTGGCCGACGCCCGGGCCACCGACGGCCTGATCAGAGAACTGCAGGCCGCGGCCGACGAGGGGATGGCGGTGGTCGCCTCTTCGCCGTTCCGGGTCCGGCACCGCGGCGACATCCGACTGATGGCCGAGTTGGTGGAGCCACTGGATCGGGCGCTGCGCAGCACGCGGGTGCTGGTGCGCCAGACGGCGGTGGCCGCCTATCACCGCAGGCCGGTGCCGCCGAGTTATGCCGCTCTGGCCCAAGAGTTGGCGGAGGCCACCGATCACATCGCCCACGAACTCGAAGAGAATCGCTTGGCGTCCGCCGCCAGGGGTGCGCTGCTCGCGGTCGGTGACGCCTCGGGCCGGGTGGAGCGGTCCGAAGAGATGACCGCCGAGGTGGTGCTCGTGCAGTTGCGGTCGGTGGTCGTCGACCTGCTCGTCTTGACCGGGATGAGCCAGGTGGAGTCGACCGAGGCCCTCCCGCCGCCGCCTCGCTAGGAGCCGCCGGCCAGGCTGGTGCGGAGTTCGCCGACCACCGAGTCCACGACGGCGACCAGGTCCCCGCCGGTGCTCTCCGCGACCGCGCGTTGCCGCTGATAGGAGGCGCCGCGGGCCACGATGTCGAGAACGGCGGCGAGTTCGGGGCCGCAGCCCAGGCGGTCGGCGACGGGGGCGAGCCGCTCCACGGTCTCGGCGAGGTCGTCGGTGACCAGGCGTTCGGTGCACTCGGCGTCGAGGATCACGATCGCGTCGAGGCCGTAGCGGGCCGCGCGCCACTTGTTCTCCTGCACGTGCCACGGCGGCATCTTCGGCAGCGTCTCGCCGGCCGCCATCCTCGAGTCGAGGTCCACCACCAGGCACTGGGTCAGGGCGGTCAGGGCGGCCAACTCCTCGATCGTGGAGACGCCGTCGCAGATGCGGTTCTCCAGGGTTCCGAGGTGGGCTGCGGGGCGCACGTCCCAGCGGATCTCGGAGAGGTCGTCGATCACGCCGGTGGTCAGTTGGTCCTGGGCGAACGACTCGTACTCGGCCCAGGAGTCGAAGGTGAACGGCAGCCCGGCGGTCGGGAGTTGCTGGAACATCAGCGCGCGGTTGGAGGCGTAGCCGGTGTCGACCCCGGCCCAGATCGGCGAGGACGCCGAGAGCGCCTGCAGGTGCGGGTGATAGCGCAGGAGCGCCCCGAGCACCGGGAGGACTCGGTCGCGCTCCGGCAGACCCACGTGGACGTGAACACCCCAGATCAGCATCTGCCGGCCCCACCACTGGGTCCGGTTGATGAGCTCCTCGTAGCGGTGACCCTCGGTGAGCTGTTGCCCGGTCCACGAGGCGAACGGATGCGTGCCGGCCCCGAAGAGGTCCAGTCCCAGGTCATCACCGGCGAGCACCACGACCTCGAGGGTCCGCCGCAGGTCCGCCATCGCCGTCGGCACCGTCTCGCACACGCCCGTGACGAGCTCGACGGTGTTCTTCAACAACTCCTTGTGCAGCCGACCCGGATCGGGCAGCCGGGCCTTGGCGCGAGCGAAGAGATGGTCCGCCTCGTTGCGCAGGTCGCGGGTGCGGCGATCCACCAGTGCGAGTTCCCACTCGACCCCCAGCGTGGGAGCAGGCGAGGGGTGGAAGTCGATCCGCACGTGGTCAGGGTTCCACAGGGGTGCCGGGCCGTGAGGCGAGGACCTCGAGCCACGGCTGCGCCGACCCGTCGAAGGGGGCCGTGCGGCCCAGGACGGCCCCCAGCACCAGGTCTCGACTCGACTCGGCCAGCGCCACCACCTCGGCCGGGTAGCCGAAGGCCACCTGGTGCTCGGCGAACTCGTCCTCGTCATCGACATAGGCCGCACCCTCGAGCGGCTCGATGACGTCGAGGTCGAGATCGACCGCCCGCACCACCGCCCCGTCCCACGTGGGGACCGAGGTCATGTCGACGTAGGTCTTGAAGATCCCGCCGGGCGCGTGGAAGGTGGCCAGGTAGCCGTGGGTGCGGGGGACCAGCCCGACCTGATCGTTGGTGGGGCGAACCTCGAGGCCCGGGCGCGACATCACGGTCCCGGCCGGGAACCCCACCCAGTCGCCGTGGTCGTCGGCGCCGAGATAGACCCCCGGGAACTCCCAGTGGGGTCGGCCGCCCCACTTGGTCATCTCGATGCGTACGGCGTCACCGCGTCGACGTTGCATCACGCCGTTCTACACGCTGGTCGCCGCCACGTCTTGTCGACGGGTCAGCGTTGCGGGGTCGTCTTGTCGGGAACGATGCGAGGGGACGCCTTGGCCACGACGTCCTGATAGCGCGAGCCGAGGAGCTTGGCCATGTGGTGCAGGGCGTGGGCGTCCATGCCGACCAGGACCCGCGCCCGGTTCTTCACGATGCCCTTGACGATGATCTCGGCGGCCCGCTCGGGCGACATCTTGGCCAGCTTCTTGTCGAACAACTCGGCGGTGGCGGCCTGGTCCTCCTTGGCCGAGACGCGCGCGCTGCGAGCGATGGCGGTCTTGATCCCGCCGGGGTGGACCGCGGTGACACCGACCGGGTGGCCGGCGATGAGCATCTCTTCGCGCAGCGCCTCGGTCATGCCGCGAACCGCGTACTTGGTGGCGTTGTAGATCGACTGGCCCGGCATGGAGATCAACCCGAACAAAGAGGACAGGTTGACGAGGTGGCCCTCGCCGGAGGCGATCAGGTGCGGCAGGAACTCCTTGGTGCCGTTGATGACTCCGTGGAGGTTCACCCCCATGAGCCAGTCGATGTCGGCGTACTCGAGATCGGCGAAGTCGCCCACCAGGGCGACCCCGGCGTTGTTGATCACGACGTTGACGCGGCCGAACTCCTGCACGACGTCAAGGGCGTAGCGGCCCATCGCGTCACGATCAGCCACGTCGAGTCGGTCGCTGCGGACCTGCCTCACGCCGGCCTTCTCCACCAGGGCGACGGTCTCGGCGAGCCCCGCGTCGTTCACGTCGCTGAGGGCGAGCAGTGACCCTCGCGCGGCGAGGTTGAGTGCGAGAGCGCGGCCGATGCCCGAGCCGGCGCCGGTGATGACGACAACCTTGTCGTGCAGGGACTTCATGCGCTGGCCTTCTCGGTCGCGGCGGCGCCAGTTCCGGTGCGGGTTGTTGTGCGGTAGGCCGCCGGGTCGAACTTGGCCAGCCGGCGGCGGAAGTCCCAGGTCGAACGCGGCCACAGGGTGGTGTTCTTGCCATGCCGGTCGAGGTACCAACTGTCACAGCCGCCCACGCTCCACACGGTGCGCTTCATCCGCTTCTGGAGGCCGTGGTTGTAGGCGTCGGTCGCGGACTGCTGCACCTCGAGCACGTCGAAGCCCTTGGTGCGCATCGTCTTGATCGCGTCGCGGATGTAGGCGACCTGCGACTCGATCATCAGCACCATGCTGGAGTGACCCAGGCCGGTGTTGGGTCCGACGATGAAGAACATGTTGGGGAAGTTCGGGACCGTGGTGCCCTTGTAGGCGGCCATCCCGCTCTCCTGCCACTGTGCAGCCAGGGTCTTGCCGTCGCTGCCGGTGACGTGCTCGGTGATCGGCAACTCGGTGGTGAAGAACCCGGTGGCCACCACGAGGACGTCGATCTCGCGTTCGGTGCCGTCGGCGGTGACGATGGAACTGCCGGTGATCTTGGTGATCGGGTCGGTCACCAGGTCGACGTTGTCGGCGTCCAACGCGGGGTAGTAGTCGTTGGAGATCAGGACCCGCTTGCACCCGAAGGCGAACGACGGGGTGACCTTCGCCCGCAGTTCGGGGTCCTTGATTCCCTTGGCGATGTGTTTGGCGGCCTGCTTCTGCACCGGTGCGGCGAGGCCGGGCCACAGGGTGAAGGCCGGCACCGTCGCCTCCTTGGCGAGGTAGACGCCGGCGCGATAGGCCCGCTGGAGGCCGGGCACGTGCTTGATCGCCTTGCGCTCCAGGGCGCCGTAGGTCCGGTCGTTGCGTGGGATCACCCAGGGCGCGGTGCGCTGATAGACGTCGAGGTGGCCGCCGGAGGCCTGGAGAGTCTTCTGGAGTTCGGGGACGATCTGGATGGCGGAGGCGCCGGTGCCGATCACCGCGATCCGCTTGCCGGCGAGGTCGACCGAGTGGTCCCACTGGGCCGAGTGGAACAACTCGCCCTGGAAGGTCTCGATGCCCTCGATCTCGGGGAGTCGCGGCTCGGAGAGCCCCCCGGCGCCCACGATGACCGTGCCTGCCGACCAGGTCTCACCCGAGGTCTTCACGATCCAGCGCTGGGTCTGGTTGTCCCAGGTCGCGTCCTCGACCGAGGTGTCGAAGACGAAGCGGTCGAGGGTTCCTGACTGCGTCGCGACCTTCTTGATGTAGGCCTGGATCTCGGGCTGGGGGGAGTAGGACCTCGACCAGTCGGGGTTGGGGGCGAACGAGAACGAGTAGAGCTGGCTGGGGACGTCGCAGGCCGCACCGGGATAGGTGTTGTCACGCCAGGTGCCGCCGACGTCGGAGGCCCGCTCGATCACGACGAAGTCGTTCTCGCCGTCCTCGCTGAGTTTGATCGCGGCGCAGAGGCCGGCGAAGCCGCCGCCGATGATCAGGTGGTCGACAGGGCGCACGTCGGAGGTGTTGCTCATGGGGGGACGCTATTGGCTTTATTGAACGACTGTCAATAAGATGGCCCACGTGAGTACGACCACACGAGTTCCGCGCACGCGGCTGAGCCCCGAGCAGCGGCGCGTGCAGTTGCTCGACCTCGGTGTGCAACTACTGGCCCATCGCTCGCTGGATGAGTTGTCGATCGACGTGCTCGCCGAAGAGGCCGGGATCTCGCGCGGGTTGCTCTATCACTACTTCGGCAACAAGACCGAGTTCCACGAGGCCGTCGTACGCCACGCCGCGGCCGACCTGCTCGACAAGACCGTTCCGCCCGACGGAGGCGAACCGTTGGAGCGGTTGCTGGCCTCGGTCGCGGCCTATGTCGACTACGTGTTGGAGAACTTCGATGGCTACGTCTCGCTGGTGCGAGGCGCGGCCGGCGGCAACGAGACCCTGCGCGGGATCTCCGAAGAGGTCCGCGACGTGCTGGGGGAGCGGGTCTTCCTCGAGGACGCGGACTTCGGCATCGTCCCGGACAACCCACGCAACCGTCTGCTGGTCCGCGGATGGCTGGCGATGGCCGAGGAATTGGTGATCTCGTGGCATCAGAACCCGAGCCAGGTCACCCGTGAGGACCTCCTCGCGATGATCGCCACCGCGTTGCCCTCCTGGGTGGGCGGGGTCGACGCCATCACGAACGCCAAGGGCGCCTGATTCACCACAGCCGCTCCACAACTTGGCCAGCAACCGTGGCGAATTCGCGCATTCGTCGTTGAACCCAGGTCTGCGCGCCGAGAATGGGTGCGCCGACCGGATCTCAACGGGAAGACACAGATGACCTTCATGCCTCGACTGCTCACACGTGGGCTGGCTCTCAGCCTCGCCGCCGGCGCCCTCGCGCTGACCCCGACCGCGGCCCACGCAGCGGATCCCGTGGTCGGCGGACAGAGCACCGGGGACGTGTTGTTCCCCAACGTCGGCAACACCGGCTACGACGTCAGCCACTACGACATCGACATGACGTGGACCGCCCCCGCGATCCCGGGCATCACCGCGGACTCGATCGCCGCCACCACCACGATCACGGCCGCGACCACCGGCGCCCCGCTCTCACAGTTCTCCCTCGATCTCGAGGGCCTGACCGTGAGTTCGGTGGAGGTCGACGGCGTCGCCGCCACGTACACGCGGATCCAGGATGAGGCCAACACCAAGTTCAAACTGGTGATCACCCCCGCCACCCCGGTCGAGGGCACCTTCACCACGGTCGTGACCTATGGCGGTTCGCCGGTCTCGCACACCGACGCCGATGGCTCGAGCGAGGGCTGGGGACGCACCTCGGACGGGGTGATCTTCCTCAACCAGCCCGTCGGCGCGATGACCGGCTTCCCCAACAACAACACGCCGTCCGACAAGGCCACCTTCGACGTCAGCATCGACATCCCGAACACGATCCTGGGCTCAGCGGCGGCGGCGGTCTCCAACGGCGAGCTGGCGTCCAAGGAGGTCGGTGCGTCGCGGACCACGTGGAACTGGGAGCAGCTCGAGCAGATGTCCACCATGGCCATGCTGATCTCGATCGGTCGCTACACGACCTATGAGTCCACCATCGCCTTGGCCAGCGGCAGGCAGCTCAAGGAGCTCAGCTTCATCGACCCCACGGCCCCCGGAGCCTCGGGCGCGGTCACCGCGCGCGGCAACCTCAAGGCCTACATCGACTTCTTCGAGACCCGCTACGGCCCCTACCCGGGCAACAGCACCGGCATCGTGGTCGACACCATCTCGCCGGCGGCCGGCATCAACTACGCCTTGGAGACCCAGGACCGCGCGTTCTTCCCGAACTCTGTGGGGACCGGGACCAACATCCACGAGACCATGCACCAGTGGTGGGGCGACGGCGTCTCGCCGCGGGTGTGGAACGACATCTGGATCAGCGAAGGCGCGGCGTCGTTCGCCGAGGTGCTCTATCCCAACGAGGGTGCCGGCACGTCGGCGACCACGACCGAGAGCGCCAACTACAACCTGTGGAACTCGACCGCCGCCAACAGCAGCAACTGGACGGTGCCGCCGGCCGGCATGACGGACTCGGCCGACCTGTTCGGCTGGCAGACCTACAACCGCAGCGAGATGACCTTCGAGGCACTCAAGGCGGCGATCGGCACTGCCAACTTCAACACGGTGATGTTCGAGTGGAACGACCGCTTCGACGGCCAGAGCCCCGGGACCGCGGCCTTCATCGACCTGGCCGAGGAGATCTCCGGCCATGACCTGACCGCGTTCTTCCAGGACTGGATCTATGACCCCGACAAGCCGGCGTGGCCCGGCAAGTTCAACCTCTCGCTGACCTCGGTCCCGGCGGGCGCTCCGGTCGAGCCGGAGACGACGGTGAACTACACGATCGGCGCGGCCAACACCGGCAAGGTGGCGCTCAACGGTGCGGTCGTCGAGGTCGACGTCAGCGACCTGCTCGACGACGCCGACATCAACCCCGGCACGCTGCCGAGCGGCGTGACGCTCGACGGCACGACGCTGACC
>JBFIDC010000084.1:0-11606 GCA_041581495.1 Nocardioides sp.
CCGCATCCGCGGCGGCGCGGGCGAAGTTGCGTGCGGCCTCGGCGTCCTTGCGTTCGAAGTCGGCGTCGTCGAGCGAGTGCACCATGTAGACGGCGACCTCCACGCCGTCCATGGCTTCTGCCAGCGACCCGGCCTCGAAGACATCTCCGGCCACCGGCGTGCCGGCCCCGTGGTAGTCCTCGGGACGGCGGGTCATGGCCCGGACGTCGTGCCCGGCCTCGAGCAGGATCGGCGACAACCGGCTGCCGACGAAGCCCGTGGCTCCGGTCACCAGCACACGGAGGGGTTCGGCAGTCATGACACGAGACTAGGTGTCGCGCCCAGGTCTAGCGGCTGCGCCGAGCGATGCCCTCTCGTTTGGTCTCGTCCATCGCCGCCTCGTAGGCCGAGACGAGGGCCGCGATGGAGAGCGGCTTGATCTTCTCCACGACCTGGCGGACCGTCTCGGGCGAGGCGCCCTGATCGCGATAGACCGGCCAGACCGAGGTCCGGAACAGGTCGTAGAGCTCCCTGGCGACCTCGCGCCCGTGCCGGGCATACATCTCGGCGGCCGCGAGCGCCGCCTCGGTGGGGAACCCCAGATCGAGCAGCCCGAGCCCGACCGAGAGTTGAGAGACCGCGACCTGGTACTGGCCGCGCTTGAGCGGGAACACCACCCCGAGTGCGGCGAGGGTGCGCAGTTCGTCGTCGGTCAGTTCGCGCCCGGCCCGCGTGGACAGTTCGCCGCGCGACATCTCGATCGGCCGCTCCACGTCCCAGGGCGCCAGCATGGTGCGCGCCAGCGCCAGATCCTCGGGGGTGGCGTCGCTGGGGATGCCGGCGACGTACTTCTCGATGGCCGAGAGGGTGAACCCGTGGCTCTGGAGTTCCTGGACCAATTCGAGGCGACCCACGTGGTCGCGCGAGTAGTAGCCGGAGCGGCCGCGCCTGATGGGCGGGGGAACCAGGCCCTTGGTGGTGTAGAAGCGGACGTTGCGCACACTCATGCCCACCCGCTCGCACAATTCGTCCAAGGTGAGCAGGTCTGCCTCGGGCGGGGTGAGTGAGGCCACATCGGAGTCGCTGTTGACCATGACAGTAATGCTGTCACAATCGGCGTATGGCTGAAGCATTCGTCTATGACCACCTGCGCACTCCCCGGGGCAAGGGCAAGGCTGCCGGCTCCCTTCACGAGGTGAAGCCCATCGACCTTGTCGTCGGACTCATCGATGAACTGCGTGAGCGCAACCCCAACCTCGACCCGCACCGCATCGATGACCTCGTCCTGGGCGTCGTCACGCCGGTTGGGGACCAGGGTGGGGATGTCGCCAAGACCGCCGCACTCGCCGCGGGACTGCCCGACACCACCGCCGGCGTCCAACTCAACCGGTTCTGCGCCAGTGGGCTCGAAGCGGTCAACCAGGCGGCTTCACGCGTGCGTGGCGGCTTCGAGGACCTCATCCTCGCCGGCGGTGTCGAATCCATGAGCCGCGTTCCGATGGGTTCGGACGGCGGCGCCTGGGCCTCGGACCCCGCCACCGCGCTCGCCACCGGCTTCGTGCCCCAGGGCATCGGCGCTGACCTGATCGCCACCCTCGAGGGCTGGACCCGCGACGACGTCGACGCCTTCGCGGCCGAGTCGAACCACCGCGCCGCGAAGGCCTGGGCCAACGGCTACTTCGACAAGTCGGTCGTGCCGGTCAAGGACATCAACGGCCTGACCATCCTCGACCACGACGAGCAGATCCGCCCCGACACCACGCCCGAGGGGCTGGCGGGCCTCAAGCCGAGCTTCGCCCAGGTCGGTGCCGACGCCGGCTTCGACGACGTCGCACTGGAGAAGTACCACTGGGTCGAGAAGATCAACCACGTTCACCACGCGGGCAACTCCTCGGGCATCGTGGACGGTTCGGCGCTCGTGCTCATCGGCACCGAGCAGGTCGGCACCGACCTCGGGCTCACGCCGCGGGCCCGGATCGTCTCGGCCGCCGTCTCGGGTGCGGACCCGACCATCATGCTCACCGGCCCGGCTCCGGCTGCCCGCAAGGCGTTGGCGAAGGCCGGACTCGAGGTCAGCGACATCGACCTGTTCGAGATCAACGAGGCCTTCGCCGCGGTGGCGATGCGGTTCATGCGCGACATGGACATCACCTCTGAGATCACCAACGTCAACGGCGGCGCGATCGCCATGGGTCACCCGCTCGGCGCGACCGGCGCGATGATCCTCGGCACCGTCATCGACGAGTTGGAGCGCCGCGACCTGCGCCGCGGCCTGGTGACGCTGTGTGTCGGCGGCGGAATGGGCATCGCGACGATCGTCGAGCTGGTCTGACGGCGACGCCGTCCGACCACCGCCGACGATCCGCGCGAAGCCTCGCCGCAACACGACCTCCGACGTACGAACCCGAAGGACAAGACATGACCAGCACCACCACCGAAACCGCCGTCCGCTACGACAAGGACGCGGACGGCATCGTCACGCTGACCCTCGATGACCCGAGTGCCAGCGCCAACACCATGAACGAGCTCTACATCGACTCGATGGCCGCGGCCGTGGAGCGGCTCTACGACGAGGTCGACAGTGTGACCGGAGTCGTGGTCGCCAGCGCGAAGAAGACCTTCTTCGCCGGCGGCAACCTCAAGAACATGGTGCAAGCCACCAAGGACGACGCCGCGAACGTGTTCGCCCTGGCCGAGCGGGTCAAAGCCGGGCTGCGACGCCTCGAGAAGTTCCCCAAGCCGGTCGTCGCCGCGATCAACGGCGCCGCTCTCGGCGGTGGCTACGAGATCACCTTGGCCTGCAACCACCGGATCCTGGTCGAGGACCCCAAGGTCGAGGTCGGTCTCCCCGAGGCCAGCCTCGGTCTGCTCCCCGGTGGCGGCGGAGTCACCCGCGTCGTCCGGATGCTCGGCATCCAGGACGGCCTGATGAACGTGCTGCTCCAGGGTCCGCGCTTCCGCCCGGCCGACGCACTGAAGAACAAGCTGGTCGACGAGCTGGTCCCCACGCGCGACGACCTCATTCCCGCGGCGAAGGCCTGGATCAAGGCCAACCCCGACTCGGTCCAGAACCCCTGGGATGCACCCGGCTACAAGATGCCCGGCGGTTCGCCGAAGTCGCCCGCGTTGGCGGCGTTCCTGCCGGCGTTCCCGGCCCTGCTCCGCAAGCAGCTCAAGGGGGCCGACTACCCGGCCCAGAAGGCGATCCTCTCCGCCGCCGTCGAAGGCGCGCTGGTCGACTTCGACACCGCGTCGCGCATCGAGTCGCGCTACCTGACCAACCTGGTGATCAACCAGGGCTCGAAGAACATGATCCAGGCGTTCTTCTTCGACCTGCAGGCCATCAACTCCGGCTCGCTGCGCCCCCAGGGCATCGAGCCGTGGAAGGCCACCAAGGTCGGTGTGCTCGGCGCCGGGATGATGGGCGCCGGCATCGCCTACGTGTGCGCCAAGGCCGGGATGGAGGTCGTCCTCAAGGACGTCGCCATCGAGAGCGCCGAGAAGGGCAAGGCCTACTCGGAGAAGATCCTCGACAAGGCCGTCTCGCGCGGCAAGAGCACCGAGGAGAAGAAGGCCGAACTCCTGGCTCGGATCCTCCCGACCACCGACCCGGCCGACCTCACGGGCTGCGACCTGGTCATCGAGGCGGTCTTCGAGGACCCGGCGCTCAAGCACAAGGTGTTCGCCGAGATCGCCGAGCACGTGAACCCGGATGCGTTGCTCTGCTCCAACACCAGCACCCTGCCGATCACCGATCTGGCCACCGGCGTCGACCGCCCGGCCGACTTCATCGGCCTGCACTTCTTCAGCCCCGTCGACAAGATGCCGTTGGTCGAGATCATCAAGGGCAAGGAGACCTCTGAGGTCGCTCTGGCCAAGGCGTACGACGTCGTGCAGCAGATCCGCAAGACGCCGATCGTGGTCAACGACAGCCGCGGCTTCTACACCTCCCGGGTCATCGGCTTCATGGTCAACGAGGGCATGGCGATGCTCGCCGAGGGCGTGCTGCCCTACTCCATCGAGCGGGCCACCACCCAGGCCGGCTACCCGGCGCCGGTGCTGCAGCTCTCCGACGAACTCAACCTCGAACTGATGGCCAAGATCGCCAAGGCGGCCAAGGACGCGGCCGCCGACGGTGGCGCCTACACCGGCCACCCGGGTTCGGCGGTCGTCGAGAAGATGCTCGAAGCCGGTCGGGCCGGTCGCCTGCGTGGCGCCGGGTTCTACGACTACGACGAGTCGGGCGCGCGCGGGTCGATCTGGTCCGGGTTGGGCGAGTTGTTCCCGCCCGCCGCCGAGCAGATCCCGTTCCAGGACGTCAAGGACCGGATGCTGTTCGCCGAGGCCCTCGAGACCGCCAAGTGCTTCGAGGAGGGTGTCATCGAGTCGGCGGCAGCCGCCAACATCGGCTCGATCATGGGCATCGGCTTCCCGCCCCAGACCGGGGGCGCGGCCCAGTTCATGTCCGGCTACGTCGACTCCGAGACCGGCGAGATCGGCCTGGCCTCCTTCGTGAAGCGGGCCGACGAACTCGCCGCAGCCTATGGCGACCGGTTCGCGCCGACCGACTACCTGCGCGAACTCGCGGCCTCGGGTGGTTCCTTCCCCGCCTGACTCACGTCGCTCGGCTCGGGCCGAGGGCGGCGGTGCCTTCCACCCAGGTGAGTGGTGGGGAACCACGGCCTTGCGTCCGAGCTGCGCGTCACATCGCCCAGATCGACTCAGTGGGGCGGCATGGGCGCCGACCGACGTACCTATCGACGCTCCTCGCTCCGACCGCCCGCCTGCGATGAGGTCGGGACGCGGCGTTCGGTACGTCCGTCGACGGACCAGGCGCCCATTCCACCGCCTCTGGGTCGGGTCGCTACGCCCGACTCTGCCGAAGACAGCGCGGATGTGGACTCACCTAACGTCATCCGATTCGTGGCCTCTAGCCCTCGATGTTGATGACGTTACGAGCACGGAGCCGACCACACTGATCTGCCGCGGACGGAGCGCAACGAGGATGGGTCTATCCCCCGCGACTGACGCGAGCGTGATTTGGGTTAACCGGGAGTCGTAGTCGGCCTAGGGCCGCCGGTGGAAACGCACCGTCCCGTTGGGTAGGCGCTCGTGGGTGAAGCGTGGGTCGTGGACTTGGCGGTGGGCTGAGGGGCAGAGCATCCAGCCGTCGGCGTCGGTGCGGCCGCCCTGGGACCAGAGGTGTGGGTGGTGCATCTGGGTGAAGGCGGGAGCGCAGTCGTGGCCCTCGGCGATGCATCCCCTCTGCTCGATGGTGGCTTTGATCCGCTGGGCTCTGGAGTGGAAGCGGCGAGAGCGACCGAGGTCGAGCACCTCGGACTTCCCGCCGAGGACCGCGGGGATGATGCCGGCCTCGCAGGCGATCCGTCGGGCAAGGTCGGCGGAGATGTGTTCGCCGGTGTCGAGTCGGGCCGCCTTCAGTCCGCCCATCAGAGACTCCAACGTCATCATCACCACGACAGTGGCGTTGAGTCCGCCAGCCTTGGGCAGTTTGCCGGCCGGGTAGCGACGCACGTATTCGGCGAAGGCATGGCCGAGGCGTTGGTTGGTGGGCATCCGCTCGCCCAGCGGCCCCTCTGCTGCGCGGTGCTTGGGAGCCGACAGGGCGAACAGCGCCTTGCGCAGGCAGGCACCTGAGAAGCCGTCGAGATCGAAATTGCCGCGAACCCGACCCTGCGCCGTCTCCCAGAGGTGGAACCGGTTGGCATCCTCGGCATCGCGCTCCAACTTCTCCAACTGCCGGGCGAGGTGGGCCTCGGCCAGGTCGGGGGCGACGACCTCGAGGATGGTGCGGGCCAGGTTCTTCAGCGCCTTGGCGTCGTAGTCGGCCGCCAACTCGATCAGGTGCTCCTCGGCCCTGGTCTTGAGATCGGGCTCGAGGTCGTCCGGCAGAGCTTCGAGGCCTGCGATGATCGCAAGCGCCTGCTCGCTGTGCACCGCGGCCTCGCTCATCGCGGTCGCCGTCATCGGATGGGCGTCCAAGCCCTTGGCCAGCCGTGCCTGGCGATGCGCCTCGGGGCGGGTGGTGCGGTGCCGCTGGGCCAGGAGCGCCGCGACCGACCCCGCGCCCATCTCACCGGGCAGATCGAGGGCCTCCGCGTGCATCAGCACACGGGACTTGAGCTCGGCGGTCTGCGCTTCCAGGGCCGCGATGTCGTCGAGCGCCTGCTCTGTCTGCGCGGGAGTCATCGACCACGGACGCTCGCCGGCGACCGTCCCCACCGCGGATCGGGCAGCCGAGAGAGCGGCACCCACCCGGTGGGGCTGCGGTGAGGCGATCTCGGTCATGGGTCAAGTCCACGCAACGCCACCGACAGGTTCCCTGGGTGGTGATGCAAGCCTGTGGAAAAGGGCAGATTCGCGATCCTGTGGACGAGCGCGGCCATCCTCCGACCGGTCATCAGTTCGTTGGTTCTCAGGACGCCGGAGCTCGCTCGCGGGAAGATTCTCAGGTGACCCCACCACCGCCACTCGTCGACGTCCGGAGCCTGCACGTTCGCTTCGGGGAGGTCGAGGCGGTCGCCGGTGTCGACCTCCAGGCGCACGCCGGGCAGTCCACCGCGCTGCTGGGGCGCAACGGTGCCGGCAAGTCCACGACGATGCGGGTCCTGGCGGGTGTGGTCCCGCCGACTGCCGGCAGCGTCCACGTGGCCGGCTGGGATGTGCGGCACCAGATCCTCGAGGTCAAGCGGGCGGTGGGCTACTGCCCCGATGTCGGCGGTCTCGTGCCCCGAGCCACGCCATGGGAGCATCTCCAACTCTCCGCGCGGCTGCGGCGGCTCGAGAACTGGGAGGACCGGGCCCGCGATCTGCTCGAACGCTTCGAACTCGGCGACGTCGCGCACCGGGTGACCAGCGGCTTCTCGCACGGCATGGGCCGGCGGCTGTCGGTCTGCCTGGCCGCGCTCCACGAGCCACAGGTGCTGCTACTCGACGAGCCGTTCGACGGTGTCGACCCGATCGGCGTCGAGGCCACGATGGACGTCATCAACGATGCCCGCTCCAGAGGCGCCGCCGTCTTGATCTCTACCCACCTGCGTGAACTGGCTGTCGAGGCCTGCTCCTCGGTTCTGGTTCTGCGAGGCGGCTCGCAGGTCGCCTCGGCCACGGCAGGAGAGATGGCCGGCGAGGAGGGAGCACGTGCCTACCGCAGCCTCCTGGACTGAGGTCCGTCGTTCGGCGCGCGACGTCGGGCACCTGCTGGCGTTTCGCACGGCCGCCATCCGGCGCCGCCGCTCGGTGGTCATGGCCGCCGGCGTCTTTGTGGGCATCACGGTCGCCGTGGTGGCCATCCCGGCCTCGCTGGAGGGCGCCGGTTCGGGTGAGGGCTACGCCCTCGACGCCGTGATCCTTCTTCCTGTGGCCATGGCCGGTCTGATGGCTCTTGCGATCGCCTCGGCGGTCGCCTCCGGCGGTGGCCGGGAACTGCTGAGCCGCGAGCAAGCCGTCGCGTTCCCGGTCAGTCCCACCACCGACCATCTCGGTGCGCTCCTCATGGCGCCGCTCAACATCGCGTGGCTCCTGCAGGCCTGGGTGCTGCTCGGTGCGACGGCCTACGGCGTCGAAGGCCGGAGCCTGGCCCCCGCCGTGATCGGCATGCTGGTCTGGATCGCGGCCGCCACCGCGGCCGGTCAACTGATCGCCTGGGTCATCGAGGCGATCCGGCGAGCCCCGCACGGGATCTGGATCGTGCGATCCATCGGACTGGTCCTCGCCGGGGCCGCCGCCATCACCCAGATCACCGGCAACATGGGCGCCGCCCTCGATGGTCTCCAGACCCGGTGGGTCGCGGTGGGCTTCGTCGACGGCTTCACCTGGCGCTGGGCGCAGTCGATCACCGTCGAACTGGTCATCCTCGTGGGTGCCGTCGCCCTCGGCGCCGTCCCCGCGCACCTGGCGGCGCGGCGCGCCCCTCGCGACGAGATGCGCGTCGAGACCGGCAACTACGCGGCGCGGCCCCTGCCGCGTTCGCCGTTCGCGGGACTGGTGCGCGCCGACCGTGGCTCGGTGTGGCGCGCGGTGCCCATGCGTCGCGGGATCGCGGTCCTGGCCATCGGACCGGGCCTGGTGGCCCTGGCCGGGGACCTGACCTGGAGCCAGATGACGATCCTGCCCGGCCTGGTGGCCTCGGGCGGGGCGCTGCTGTTCGGGGTCAACGCCTGGTGCCTGGACCATCGAGGCGGACTGTGGCGCGAAAGCCTGCCGGTGTTGCCCAGCGCGGTGTTCGCGGCCCGCGCCTGGGTCCTGGCGGAGTTCCTCCTGGTCGCCTCGTTCACCACGATCATCCTTGCCGGGCTACGTGCCGGGGTGCCGAACGCCGGCGAATTCTCGGCGTTGATGTGCACCTGGGTGGTGGTGGTGTTGCAGGTGGTCAGCGCCGCGATGCGGTGGTCTGCGTTGCGTCCCTTCGCCGTCGACCTGCGCTCGGCGCGTGCGACCCCCGCCCCGCCGGTGGTGATGGTCGGCTACTCGACCAAGTTGGCGGTCACCACGACGCTGACGAGCCTGGTGTTCTCCGGGCTGGCCCACATCGATGCCTGGGAACTCTCGGTCCTGGTGGCGGCGCCGTTCGCCGCCTGGTCGGTCGTACGCTTGCTGCACGCCCGCGACACGTGGGTCGATCCGGTCTCCCGGGCGCGTGTGGTCACTACCGTGGCAGCCTGAGCCCGACGACCGAACGGAGGCGAACCGTGGGCATGGTGTTGCTGGTTCGCCACGGCCAGGCCTCGTTCGGCGCCGACGACTACGACGTGCTGTCCTCGGCCGGTCGCGGCCAGGCCGAGACGCTGGGTCGCTACCTGTCGTCCTCCGCTGCGCCGGTCAAGGTCATCAGCGGCTCGCTGCGTCGCCAGACCGGAACCGCCGAGGCGATGATTGCCACCGCGGGTTGGGGACTCCCGGTCGACATCGACGAGCGCTGGGACGAGTTCGATCACCTTCGCGTCCTCGACATCTACACCGCCACCGCTACCGATCCGGGGCCCATCAACGCTCGCAGCCTGGATCGTCGCGCCTTCCAGGCACTGTTCGAGAAGGCCACCGGGCGCTGGGCCTCGGCCAACCACGACCAGGAATACCCAGAGACGTTCACCGAGTTCACCCGCCGAATTCGCGGCGCGCTGGCGGAGGCTTGCCGTGAAGCAGGCAAGGGCTCCTCGGTCGTGGTGGTCAGCTCGGGTGGTGTCATCGCTGCCGCCGCGGCGATGTTGGTGGACGTCCACGCCGAATCCCACGACCTCGCCGACGCCTGGCAGCGTTTCAACACCGTCATGGTCAACTCTTCAGTCACCCGGGTCGTGGTCGGTTCAACGGGCGCGCGGTTGCTGAGCTTCAACGAGCACACTCACCTCGCGCCGGGGGAGGCGACCTACCGCTAGTCGGGGCGCGGTCAGAGGACTCGTTTGAGCACCGGCAGTGGCGCGTGCTTCATCACGACCGAGAGCGGCGCCCACGGCAGGGCCGGCACGTGCGCGTCCTTCTTCTCCTTCTCGATGGCCTCGACCATGGCCTTCACGCCCTTCTCGGTGGAAACCATCAAGGGAGTCTTGGACCGGACGTGCTCGTTCATCTCCGAGGCGATGTAGCCGGGGTAGAGCACGGTGATCTTGATGTCGAGGCCGGAGCCGTAGAGCTCGTTGCGCAGCCCTTCGGCCAGGTGGGCGACCCCGGCCTTGGTCGCGGCATAGGTGGTGAGGGTCTTGGGCAGCCCGCGCATCGCGGCCATCGAGGAGACCATCACCAGGTGTCCGCGCTCTTGAGCGCGGAAGATCTCCATCGCCGCATCGGCCTGCGCCAGAGCGCCCAAGAAGTTGGTCACCGCGGTCTCGCGGTTGGCGGCGTGGCCACCGGTGCCCAACGGGGCGCCCTTGCCGAGCCCGGCGTTGATCACGATCCGGTCGATGGTGCGGAAGTCGGCGTGGAAGCCCCTGAAGACCTCGAAGACCTGGTCGTCGTCACTGACGTCGAGGGCGCGGATCTCGACCCGGCGACCAGGGTCGGCCGACTTGATCTCGGAGCGCAGGGCCTCCAGTCGGTCGGTGCGCCGTGCGCACAGCGCCAGGTCGTGGCCGCGGGCGGCGAGTTGGCGGGCCATCTCGGCGCCGAGCCCAGAGGATGCGCCGGTGATGAGGATCGTCGACATGGGCCCCAGTCTGCCCAGTCGACTGCCGATCGGGGGTCAGCGGGCTGGCGGGTCTTCCACGATCACGATGGTGCTGACGATCTTGTCGCCCAGCGTCTGGTTGCGCTCGTCCCAGATGGGCCAGAGGTAGCCGATGTTGCAGATCAGGCCATCGACGATGTGGGCCAACTGGCGCAGGAACGACATGGCAGGTCCGACCGGCGCCATCGATTGGTCACCCACCAGCTTGATCCCGAGGGCGGTCTTGCCCAGGGAGTAGCCGGTCGAGCCCTGCCGGATCACCAGGTTCCAGATCCAGAACGCCATCGAGAGCAATACGCCCAGGGCGATCAACCCGATCGCGGCGGCGCTGATCTCTTGGTTGCCGGACAGCGTCGGATTCCCATAGACGTCGGTCGTCGTCTCGAGGTCGCCGATCAGCATCACGTACCCGATGTAGGCCGGAATGCCGATGAGGAAGCCGAAGAACGAGTCGACGAGGTAGGCGAGAACCCGCTTGCCCCAGGAGGCGTAGTGCACCCGCGGCGGGGCGTCGTATCCATAGACCGCGCGGTAGGGATCGTTCGGCCCGCCGGCGGCCTGCTGGGCCTCGGCCTGTTGCCTGGCCTGGTCCGACCAGCCACCCTGCCCGGCCACCGGACTCGGGTTGTTGGGGTCGCGTTCGCTAAACGGCACGTATTGGCCGGGTTCGTAGCCAGGCGGTGTCGTGGGCTGCAGCGGTGTGTTCGGGTCCTGCCCCTCGGGCGGGGTGGTCGACATGGGCTCTCCGTTGCGCGTCGGCGTACGTCGGCCTCCCGAGGCTAGGCCGACAGCGAGCGGGCGCGCAGGGGATTCGCCCGAAGTCGAACCGGGCGAACACTAGGAAACCGACGTGAATACCTGGTATACATACCCGGTATCCATCCGTTGGAGGAGTCCTCATGTCCGTTCGTCACGCCCTGCTGGTCCTGCTCGAGCAGGGTCCCCGCTACGGCTACCAGTTGCGCGCCGAATTCGAGCAGCACACCGGCGCCACCTGGCCGCTGAACGTCGGGCAGGTCTACACGACCCTGACGCGCCTGGAGCGCGACGGGCTGGCCCGCGAATCCGGGACCGATGAGGAGGGCCACGTTGTCTACGAGGTGACCGAGGCCGGACGCGAAGAGGTCGCGGCGTGGTTCACCTCCCCGGTCTCACGCAGCACCCCGCCACGCGACGAGCTGGCCATCAAGCTGGCGCTGGCGGTGACGGTTCCGGGGGTCGATGTCGGCACTGTGATCCAACGACAACGCGGGGCGACGATCTCGGCACTTCAGGACTACACCCGACTCAAGCGCGATCGCGACTCGAGCACCCCGGCGGACATGGCCTGGAGCCTGGTGCTCGACTCCTTGATCTTCAACGCCGAGGCCGAGGTGCGTTGGCTCGACCACTGCGAGGCCCGTCTTCGCCGAGCCGCGGCCGAAAGGGCTGCGGCCGAAAGGGC
>JBFIDC010000085.1:0-11371 GCA_041581495.1 Nocardioides sp.
CGCCGGGTGCGACCTACACGTTCACGGTGGCGGCGGTGAACGCTGTCGGCACGGGTCCGGAGGCCTCGCAGCAGAAGACGTTGAACAACCTTGCGGGGACTCCGACGTCGGTGACCGCGAGCGTGGCCGCGGACGGCACCTCGGCCACCCTCAGTTGGGTCGCGCCGTCCTCGGACGGCGGGAGCGCGATCACGGGCTACACGGTGCAGCGGACCGGTGGTTCGCCCCAGACCCTGGGTTCGGGGGCGACGAGTCAGACCTTCACCGGGTTGACGCCGGGTGCGACCTACACGTTCACGGTGGCGGCGGTGAACGCTGTCGGCACGGGTCCGGAGGCCTCGCAGCAGAAGACGATGAACAACGCGCCGGCGACTCCGACGTCGGTGATAGTGGTGACGGCACCGGACGGGACCTCGGCGACGCTGTCGTGGGCGGCGCCGTCCTCCAACAGCGGCACCGCGGTCACCGGCTACTCGGTGCAGCGCACCGGCACCTCGGCGCAGACCCTCGGCTCGGGTGCGACCAGCCACGAGTTCTCCGATCTCACTCCGGGGGAGACCTACACGTTCTCCGTGGCCGCCATCAACGCTGTGGGCGCCGGGGCGGCGGCCTCGAAATCCGCCACGATGAACGTCCCGGCGACGCCACCGGGCGAGCCCGCCGACCTGGCGGTGAGACTCGATGAGGACGGTCGGTCCGCCGAGGTGTCGTGGAGCGCGCCGGCCAGCGACGGGGGAGCGCCGGTCGTGGGCTACCACGTCATGGTCAACGGCACGCAGGTCGCGGACGTCACCGAGGGAGCCGCAGTCCGACTCACCGGGCTCACGCCGGGCATGACCTACGACCTCGCCGTCTCCGCGTACAACCAGGCGGGAGCCGGCCCGGGGGCCGAGACCACCTTCGTCACCCCCGAGCACCTCGCGCCCGTCACCCGACCGGGTCCGCCGACGGTGACACGCACCAAGCCGGGCAAGAAGGGCGGCAAGGTCACCGTCAAACTCTGGTGGGCTCCGCCGGGTGAGACCGGGAACGCCGTGGTGCGTGGCTACCGGGTCTATGCCTACAAACTCGGTCGGGGAGGCAAGGTCCTCGCGCGCTACGCCACCCCGGCGCTCCCCGCGTCCAAGCGCAAGCTGACGATGAAGCTGACCAAGGGCAAGTACGTCTTCAGGGTCAAAGCACGCAACAGCGCCGGCTGGGGGACGCTGTCCGCGCCCTCGGGGAGGGTCAGAGCCCGCTGAGGACGTAGGGTTGAGTCTTGTGGCCGGACCCGACTTCGACGCGGAGATCAAGCAGCTCCAGTCGACCATGCACACCATCGAGCAGGTGCTCGATCTCGCCGCCATGCGCCGCGAGATCGCCGATCTGGGCGAGCAGGTAGCTGCGCCCGACCTCTGGGACGACCAGGACAACGCGACGCGGGTCACCGGTCGTCTCTCTCTGCTGCAGGGCGAGGTCGATCGCTTCACCGATCTGGCGACCCGGCTCGAGGATCTCGAGATCATGGTGGAACTGGGCCGCGACGAGGGCGATGCCGGCGCCTTGGCCGAGGCAGAGACCGAACTCGGTCGGGTCCAGAAGACCATCGAGGCCCTCGAGGTCCGCACCCTGCTGTCGGGTGAGTACGACGTCCGCGACGCGCTGGTGACCATCCGGTCCGGCGCCGGTGGTGTCGACGCCGCCGACTTCGCCGAGATGCTGATGCGGATGTACACCCGCTGGGCCGAGCAGCACGGCTATTCCGTGGAGGTCTTCGACACCTCCTACGCCGAGGAAGCCGGCCTCAAGTCGGCCACGTTCGCGATCCACGCGCCCTATGCCTACGGCACCCTCTCGGTCGAGGCCGGCACCCACCGCCTGGTGCGGATCAGCCCCTTCGACAACCAGGGCCGGCGCCAGACGTCGTTCGCCGCCGTCGAGGTTGTCCCGGTCCTCGAGCAGACCGACGAGATCGACATCCCCGACGAAGAACTCCGCGTCGACGTATATCGCTCCGGCGGCCCTGGGGGCCAGTCGGTCAACACCACCGACTCGGCGGTCCGGCTGACCCACATCCCGACCGGAACGGTCGTGAGTTGCCAGAACGAGAAGAGCCAACTGCAGAACAAGGCCAGCGCCATGGTGGTCCTCAAGGCCAAGCTCCTCGCGCTCAAGAAGGCCGAGGAGAAAGCGCAACTCGACGGCATGCGCGGTGACGTCAAGGCCGAGTGGGGCGACCAGATGCGCAACTACGTGCTCAACCCGTACCAGATGGTCAAGGACCTGCGCACCGGCCACGAGGTCGGCAACCCGCAGTCGGTCTTCGACGGCGAGATCGACGACTTCATCGAGGCCGGCATCCGTTGGCGTCGTGGGGCCGAGCGGGCCGCGGAGAACTGACCGCCTCGGTCGGCCTAGGCCGGATCCGTGGCCGCCGCGGCGCGGGCGACCGCGACACACCACCCGCCGGCGCGTGCTCGCACCTGGTCGAGGTCGGTTGAGCCGGGTGCCGGCGTCACCTCACAGGTGAGCCACGCGTCCCCGAACAGGCCGCGGTAGGACGCGCTCGGCGACGGTTCGCGGCAGGTCAGCCCGACCGAGGGAGTGCCGAACGCCGGTTCGGCACTGCTCGTGCATCCCGGGGTGCTGCTCGCGGACTTGATCAGTCTGCGGGCCAACGCCGTCTTCACGGGCGGCACGAAGAGCCAGGCGCGCGCCACGGCTCCGTCGGCCCCGGTCCAGGCGCACCCGAACTCGTGCGCGACGTCGGTCAGTCCCTCGGTCAGGGTGACCTCATCGCCGTTGGCATAGCTGTCGTGCTCGACGGCCTCGCCGAGCAGGGCTGCCTCCACTTCGCGGGGGTCCACCGCGGAGCAGAACTCGGCTCGGGCGACGGTGAGTGCCGTGGTGTCGATGCTGTTCAGCGGTGTCGCGGAGAAATCCGATCCCGCAGTGTCGGGCTCGGTGCCCTCGAGCGCCCAGAGGCCCGTGGCCACTATGCCCGCCGTCAGCAGGACTGCTGCCAGTCCGATCCCGCCGCGACGCATGCGCCCAGCCTAGGAGCGGCCCGGTGGCAGACCGATCTCAGGCCTGGGCGTCCGGGGCGTCTTCGGGTGCGTACTCGCAGAAGGCATCGAAGGCACGGGGTCCGTGGATGGTGGCGGGGCCGCCGTGCATGAGGAACGTGACACCGATGGCCTCAGCAGCCTCCTGGCGCGTTGCTCCTGCCTTCGCGGCGGCCTGGGCGTGCGAGGCGATGCATCCGTCGCAGCCTTCGACCACGCCGATCGCGAGCGCGATGAGTTCCTTGGTCTTGGCATCCAGGGCGCCGGGGGCGAACGCGGCACGGTGCAGTTCGGCGAAGCCCTTGTAGACATCGGGAACCGCGTGGCGCAGTTGGCGGTGCAAGGGCAGGAGGTCGGCGAGGACCTGCTTGCCGTGTGAGGGGGCGGTTGCTTCCTGGGTGGTGGTCATGTCGATTCCTCGTGCAGTGCGGCGTGGATCGCCGGATGGATGGGGGGAGGGGTCAGGCCAGGGTGAGGAAGAGCTTCTGCATCTTCTGCACGTCGACACTGTCGGGGCCTTCGCCGGAGACCAGGCATTGGTGCAGGCCACTGGCGACGATGCCGAAGCCGGTGCGTTCCAGAGCCTTGAGAACCGCAGCGAACTGCGTCAGCACGTCCTCGCACTCTCCGCCCTCTTCCATCATCGCGATCACCTTGGCGAGATGACCGTGCGCTCGCTTGGCGCGGTTGATCAGCGGACGGATCTCATCGGGTTCGAGGTGCATCAGTGTTCTCCTTCACTCAGGGCGTCGAGCGCCGCCCGCAGACGTCGTTTGGCTTCGGCGGCGACCTCGTGGACCACCGCAGACTCCTCGAGTCGAGCCATCGCGTCAGGATCGATGGCCTCGACGACTGTCGCGCCACTCTCGTCGGTGCGGACCACGACGTTGCACGGCAGCATCGCGCCGAGCGACGGAGTCGCCTCGAGCACCTGGTGGGCAAGTTGGGGTCGACAGGCGCCCAAGATGATCTGAGCGGGCACATCGACGTCGAGTTTGGCCTTCATGGTGGCCTTGACGTCGATCTCGGTGAGCACGCCGAAACCCTGATCTGCCAGGGCGCTGCGGACCATGGACACGGCCTCGTCGTAGTCGGCCGACATGGTGACGGACATGGTGTAGTCGCTCATAGGTTGGACTCCTCTCCTGGGGGATTTTGCAATCCTATCCCCATGGGGGGTTATTGTTGCATCGCCCAACCAGCCATGAGGAGTCATATGTGCCACGCCGCCCGATGCCGTTCCTGCGGGAAGACCACCTGGCGAGGGTGCGGCGCCCACGTCGCCCACGTGAAGGCCAGCGTGCCCGCTGAGCAGTGGTGCTCGGGTCACGCTGCCGACGAGCACGCCTCATCCAAGCGGTGGTGGAACCGCTCGGGGTGACCTGGCTCCCCATCTGGGATTGAATGGCCGGACGATGACTGCGCCGGCCCACCTCCACGATCTCGCGGCCGACCAGTTCGCCCAGGGCTGGTCGCAGGGGGTCTCGCTCGAGTGGCGCGAGACCTTCGGCCTCCGCCTGGATCGCTACTACCCCGACCTGGTCGAGGCGTTGGCGCAGATCCATCCGGACGAGACCGTGCGCTCGAGGCTCACCGCAGACCTCGTGTCACTGGCCGCGTCGGCCTTCGCCGAGCGCGCTGACGACCTGCACCGCCTCGATACCCGACGCCTGCTCACGCCCGACTGGCTGCAACAGCCGCGCATGTTCGGGTACGCCTGCTACGCCGACAGGTTCGCCGGCGACCTGCCCGCCGTGGCCGACCACCTCGACCATCTCGAGCGCCTGGGGGTGACCTATCTCCACCTGATGCCACTGCTCGAGCCACGAGAGGGCGACAACGACGGCGGCTACGCCGTGAAGGACTACGGCGCGGTGCGCCGTGACCTGGGCACGATGGAGGACCTGCGCGACCTGGCGACCGCCTTGCGCGAGCGTGGGATCAGCCTGTGCATCGACCTCGTGCTCAACCACGTGGCGCGCGAACACGAGTGGGCTCGCGCGGCGCGGGCCGGTGACTCGATCTATCGCGACTACTTCCATGTCTTCGCCGATCGTTCTCAGCCGGACGCCTTCGAACGCACGCTGCCCGAGGTGTTCCCGGACTTCGCTCCCGGCAACTTCAGTTGGGACGAAGAACTCCAGGGCTGGGTGTGGACGACCTTCAACGAGTTCCAGTGGGACCTCAACTGGGCCAATCCTCGCGTGCTGCTCGAGTTCGCGGGGATCGTCCTCGATCTCGCCAACGTGGGGATCGAGGTCCTCCGTCTCGACGCCATCGCGTTCCTCTGGAAGCGACTCGGGACGAACTCTCAGAACCAGCCGGAGGTGCACGCGATCACCCAGGTCCTTCGAGCGGTGGCGCACATCGCCGCCCCGGCGTTGGTCTTCAAGGCCGAAGCCATCGTCGGGCCACGAGACCTCGTGCAGTACCTCGGGACCGGTGCACACGCCGGCAAGGTCAGCGACCTCGCCTACCACAACACGCTGATGGTCCAGGTCTGGTCGATGCTCGCCACCCGCAACACCCGACTGGCCAGGCTCGCGCTGAGGGCACTCCCGCCCACCCCGACCAGCGGCGCGTGGATCACCTATCTGCGGTGTCACGACGACATCGGGTGGGCCATCGACGACGGCGATGCGCTGGCGGCGGGGGTGACCGGCGCAGGCCATCGAGGGTTTCTCTCCGACTGGTACTCCGGGGAGTTCCCAGGCTCCTGGTCCGACGGGCTCGTCTTCCAGAGCAATCCAGCGACCGGAGACCGGCGGATCAGTGGCACCACCGCTTCGCTCGCCGGCCTGTCGAGTCAGGCGGATGCCGGCGAAGCGGAGCAGGCCGTGGCCAGGATCCTGCTCGGCCACGCCATCGTGGCGGGGTGGGGCGGCATCCCGGTCGTGTGGAGTGGCGATGAACTCGCCATGACCAACGACGCCGAGTGGGCCACCGAGCCTGGACACGAGGACGACAACCGCTGGACGCATCGACCGCGAATGGATTGGTCCTTGGCTGCCCAGTGCGATGACGTGCGCACGGTTCCGGGGCGGATCTATACGGGTCTGCAACATCTGGCTCGGGTGCGTTCCGGGCTCGCTCCCTTGCATGCGGCCGCCGACACCACCGTGCTGCCCGACACCGATGAGGGGATCCTCGCCGTGGTCCGGCAGCACGCCAGCGGTCCGTTCGTCGGGGTCTACAACGTCACCGACCGGCCGCGCCCGCTGGAACTCGGGCATCTGCGCGAGGCCGGGATTCATACTCCGCACGACGCGTTGTCCGGGCGCACGCTCCCAGCCGATGCCAACGGTCGACTCTGGCTGCCCGCGTACGCCGCGTGGTGGGTGGTCAACGCGCCGTAGCGCCTCCCCGGCGGCGCCCAGGGACCACGTAGCCTCACCAGACGTGATTCGCTTCGAAAAGGTCTCCAAGACCTATCCCGGCACCGCGAAGCCGGCGCTCGACAACGTCAGCATCGACATCGCCAAGGGCGAGTTCGTCTTCTTGGTCGGTCAGTCTGGTTCCGGCAAGTCGACCGCGCTGCGCCTGGTGCTGCGGGAGGCCCGCTCGACGTCGGGTCGCGTCCACGTCGCCGGCAAGGACCTCAACCGGCTGGCGGGCTGGAAGGTCCCGAGGTTGCGTCGCCAGATCGGCACCGTCTTCCAGGACTTCCGGCTGCTGCAGAACAAGACGGTCGCCGAGAACGTCGCCTTCGCACTGCAGGTGATCGGCAAGTCGCGCGCCGAGATCCGCTCCACAGTCCCCGAGACGCTGAAGTTGGTGGGCCTGGACGGCAAGGGCGATCGCCTGCCCGATGAGCTGTCCGGTGGCGAACAGCAGCGGGTCGCGATCGCGCGCGCCTTCGTCAACCGGCCAATGATCCTGATCGCGGACGAGCCAACCGGCAACCTCGACCCCACCACCTCGGTCGGGATCATGAAGCTGCTTGATCGGATCAACCGGACCGGAACCACGGTGTTGATGGCCACCCACGACGTGGGGGTCGTCGACCAGATGCGCAAGCGCGTCATCGAACTCGACCACGGCAAGGTCGTGCGCGACCAGGCCCAGGGTGTCTATGGAACGGGTGCCTGATGCAACTCCGCTACGTCTTCTCCGAGCTCGGCCAGGGCCTGCGTCGCAACGTGTCGATGCACATCGCGGTGGTCCTCACGTTGTTCGTCTCGATGACCCTCGTGGGTCTGGGTGTGCTGCTCAACCAGCAACGCTCGATCGCCACCGAGTACCTCGGCAACCAACTCGAGATCGCTACCTACCTGTGCCGCACCTCAGATGTGAATCCGAGTTGTGCCACCGCCGCGACCGAGGCTCAGAAGCAGCAGATCCTCGACGTCATCGAGTCCAGCCCCGAGGTCGAGTCCTACCGGTTCGAGACCAAGGAGGAGGCCTTCGACAAGGTCAAGAAACTGCTCGGTGAGGAGCAGTTCGCCGGCCCCAACCCGGTGATGACGGCCGAAGACATGTCCGAGGCCTACTGGATCACCCTCAAGGACCCCAAACAGTTCGAGGGCATCACCAGCGCGGTGGTTGGCCTGGACGGGGTCTCCCAGGTGCGCGACGAGCGAGACACGGTCAAGCCGTTGTTCGACTCCCTCGACACCTTGAAGTACGCCTCGTGGGGTGTGGCTGGGTTCTTGTTGCTCGCGGCCCTGCTGCTGGTGGCCAACACGATCAGGCTCGCGGCCTTCGCGCGGCGCAAAGAGATCGGCATCATGCGGTTGGTCGGAGCCTCGACGCTCTATATCGCGTTGCCGTTCCTGCTCGAGGCCGTGGTGACCGCCGCGATCGGCGTGGTGTTGGCGGCCGGGGCGCTCGGGGCGGTGATGTGGTTCGGCGTGCACGAGCGGATCAGCGAGACGTTGTCGTTCATGCCGTGGATCGGAATCACCGACTTCACCACTGCGCTGATCGTGATCGCGATCCTGGGCCCGGTGCTGACATTGCTTCCGACACTCGCACTGACCCGCAAATACCTCAAAGTCTGACCTCGCACCCTTACCGTCGAAGGGTTCTCTTCCCCGAACACCTAAGGCAGACACGTGCGCTACTTCCCCAGCGCTTCTCGTCGGCGTGCGCTTCCGCGACCCCTGCGGGCATTGGGCGTCCTCACCGCGGCGCTCGTCCTCGCGTTCATGGCGGCCAGCACCACGCTGGTCCCAGCCGCGTTCTCGGACCCGACCGACGACCTCAAGGACAAGCAGCGCGACGTGCGCTCCCAGGTCAAGGCGGCCCAGGACGAAGTCGCCGAGTCCAGCAGTCGAGTGGCCAAGGCGGCGGCCGCCTACCGGGCGTCCAAGGCCAATCTTGCCGAGGCTCGCGCCGACCTCCACATCGTTCGCGAGCGGTTGTACGCCGCCCGGGCGCTGGACTCCCAGATGCGACAACGCCTCGTCCTGGCGCAGGAACGACTGGTCCAGGCCGAGGCGGAACTCGAGGCCGGTCGAGTCGCCATGGCTGAGCAGCAGGAGATCGTGAAGGATCTGGTCGTCTCGCTGTACCAGCAGGGGGACCCGACGCTGGTTTCGCTCTCGGGCTTCATGGGCGCCCAGAGCCCGTCCGATCTGATTCGCCACGAGGACTACGCGGACACCGCCACCGCCAAGCAGGGCGGCATCTTCGATGAACTCACCGCGGCCGAGGTGCTCCTCCAGGTTCGGCAGGGCGAGGTCGAAGACGCACGTGACGCGGTCGCCGAGCGCAGGGCCAAGGCCGCCGAGAACCTGGCGGCGATGGAGGACCTGACCCAGCGGACCATCAAAGCCAAGGACCGCGTCGAGGAGGCCGTCGCCGGCAACTTGGCCAACCAACAACGCGCCCGCGAGGCTCGCCAGCACGACCTCAAGATGCTGCGCGACCTGAAGCGCGAAGAAGCCAAGATCAAGAAGCAGATCGCCGCAGCGATCGCTGCCGCGGCCCAGGGGCCGGGATACGTCGGTTCATCCAACGGCTTCCTGGACTACCCGGTCGCAGGTCGAGTGACCTCGCCCTACGGCTACCGGGTCCACCCGATCTATGGCTACTACGGCCTGCACGACGGCATCGACTTCGGGGTCGGCTGTGGGTCCGCGATGCGCGCCGTCTCCAGTGGCACGGTCGTGGCGCGCTACTACTCCTCGGTCTATGGCAACCGCCTCTACCTCAGCCTCGGCAAGGTCAACGGCCACAACCTGGTGGCGGTCTACAACCACGCATCGAGCTATCGCGTCGGCGTCGGCCAGAAGGTCTCCAGGGGGGAGACCGTCGGCTACGTCGGGTCCACGGGTTGGTCCACCGGTTGCCACCTGCACTTCAGCGTCATGGAGGACGGGAACGCCGTCGACCCCATGAAGTACCTGTAACTCCGTTGTCCCTAGGCAAGACCGAGATCCAGGACTAGGTTCAGATTCGGCGCGTACCCCTGCGCCAACCTAGGGAGGACAGCAATGCGTGCACGTTTATTGGCTCTCGGGACCAGCCTGATCCTGGCCCTCACACTCACTGCCCAGCCAGCAGTGGCCAGCACCGGTGGGACGCCTGACGGCGAACAGAACCCCAATGTTGGTCTGATTCTCTTCTATGCCGATGGTGGCCGGTTCCGTTGCAGCGCCACACTCGTGACCCCCACGGTCATGGTGACCGCCGCCCACTGCACCGATGGCGACCTCGGCAAGGTCCTTGTCGACTTCCGCAGCGTGGTGGCCGAGCAGTCGCCGACCGGCTATCCGGTCGCAGCCGACCCGTCGTCGGGCTACACCTCGACCGAGATCACCGACGCAGGGTTCTTCGCCGGGACCGCGCACACGCACCCGGAGTATTCCAACTTCACCGATCTCGACAACTGGAACGACCTGGGAGTCGTGGTGCTCGACGAGCCGGTGGGGATCACTCCCGCATCGATCGCCGGGCTCAACACCTTGGACGCCTACAGGCAGCCGAAGCTCAACAAGACGATCTTCCGCGCGGTCGGGTACGGCACCGAGGTCCGCAAGCCCGACGAGGGCCCGCAGAAGCCGCAGCCCATGAGCTACCCGATCATGCGTCGCTACGTCGATATGCCGGGTCAGAAGCTGACTCCGCAGATCCTGCAGACCAACGGCAACGAGAAGGACAACCGTGGCACCGGAGGAACCTGCTTCGGGGACTCGGGTGGCCCGGTGTTCCTCAATGGTCAGATCGTCGCGGTGACCAGTTACGGCTACACGCAGAACTGCCGCTACCTCGGCGGCTACCAGCGGATTGAGATCGCGGTCGCTCAAGACTGGCTCGCTGGATTCGGCGTGACACCGTGAGCGCCTGAACCACTGAAGAATCGATGGTTCTCCTGATGGCGGCGGGCACTGGCCCGCCGCCATCGGCATCTGTGCGGAACTCGATTGACCCTGGCTGAGACACTGGTGTGATGGCCAAGGAGCAGGGGCGCAAGATCGTCGCGCAGAACAAGAAGGCGCGCCACGACTACGCGATCGAGGACACCTTCGAGGCCGGCATGGTGCTGCAGGGCACCGAGGTGAAGTCGCTGCGCTTGGGTCGCGCCTCGCTGGTCGACGGGTTCGTCGACATCGATCACGGCGAGGCCTGGCTGCACGGCGTGCACATCCCGGAGTACTCCCAGGGCACGTGGACCAACCACTCGGCTCGCCGCAAGCGCAAACTGCTGCTCAACCGGGTCGAGATCGACAAGATCGAGCGACGGGTCAACGAGAAGGGCCTCACCGTCGTCCCGTTGTCGATCTATTTCCTCGACGGGCGCGCCAAGGTCGAGATCGCCTTGGCCAAGGGCAAGAAGTCGTGGGACAAGCGGCACTCCATCGCCGAGCGCACCGCCAAGCGTGAGACCGAACAGGCCGTCGGGCGGCGTCTCAAGGGCATGCGGGACTGACCCGGAGACGGGCGCCTGACCAGCCGGAATAGTCGTTCGGCTGTGTCGGTTATGTCCCGTACAGTGGATACATAACTCAAGAGGGGCTGATCGGTTTCGACTTGGGACGTTAGTTCCAGGGGAAGCGGGTCGAGGAGCCAGCGACATCTCGTAAACGACCGCTGGAAAACTACAACTGCCAACGCTAAGCGCAGTTCCTTCGCTCTCGCCGCCTGAGCGGTGATCGAAGCGTCAGACCGGGCATCCGTCTCCGTCCCGGACCCTGACGTCATCTAGGAGACTTGCTGTTCACCCCCAGTCAGGAGGGGTGGCCGGGACTCAAACCTGACTGAGTCTGTCGGCGACGTGTCTGTGCGAGCGCCGGGACTGAGAAAACGTCAACGCAGACTGCACCCGGAGAAGACCTGGTTCGACGCTCGAGGACGCGGGTTCGATTCCCGCCAGCTCCACAAGC
>JBFIDC010000086.1:0-11347 GCA_041581495.1 Nocardioides sp.
AGGAGTTCCTGCGCCTCCGGGCCGGTGTGGCCGAACAGCGACGGCATCGGCGCGGTGGAGGGGTCCATGGTCAGCGTCAGCGCCACGAGAACCGCGATCGCACCCAGGACGCCACCCACCAGCGGCCACGGGCTTCGGCCCTCGCGGCGCGGGCCGCGAATGGCCTCCTCGAGGGCGGCGCGCACCACCGGGTCCGGGTCCTCGGCCCGACGGATCGCCCGCTGCTGGTCCAGCAGCACCTGGTCGACGTACTCGTGCGCCAGGCCCTCGGGCGCGCCGAGTTCGACGGCGTACTCGAGCAGCCGCCCGTACCGCGCCGCGACGTACTCCTCGACCTTCATGACCACTCCACGGTAGGAGTTCGTCGCGGAAGGTGTCAGCGCTCGGTGCGCCGATCAGAGATCGAAGAGCGAGCCACCCTCGTTGATGTCGACGTCGGTCTTGGGCTGGTTGGCCTCACCGGAGGCGGCCGGCTTGGGCTTGGGTTCTGCCTCAGCCTCTGCCTCTGCCTCTGCCTCTGCCTCTGCCTCTGTGTCCGCCTCTGTGGTCTCGACGACGCTCGCTGGCGCTCGCTGCTCGACCACCTCAGCCGCGGCGGGCTCGGTGGGCTCGGGGGCGGCGATGTCGAACAGCGATCCGCCCGATCCCAGGTCCGCCGCGGGCGCAGCGGGTGCCTTGGTTTCGCCGGCCGGTGCCTGTTGCTCGGCCACCTCGGCCACCTCGGCCACCTCGGGCTCGGGCTCGGGCTTGGCAGCGGGCGTGGCTGCGGGCTCGGCCGCGGGTGCCGGGTCACCGAGGTCGAACAGGGAGCCGCCGGAGCCGAGATCGGCCTCGGGCTTGGCCGGCGTCGGTGCGGCCGGTGCAGCTGCGGGCTCGTCAACTGTCGTCGCCTTGGCTTCGGGCTCATCGCCGCCGAGGTCGAACAACGAACCGCCACCGGCCGGCTTGGCCTCCGGTGCCGCCTTGGCGGCGGGCTCGGGTGTCGCGGCCGCGGGTTCGTCGTTGCCCATGTCGAACAGCGAGCCGCCGGCGTCGATCTTGGTCGCGACGTCGCCGGCCGGAGCCGGCTGCTCGGCCACCTCGGTCGCTGGTGCGGGAGCGGGCTTCGCGCCGGCGCCGTTGGACGCGGCCTTGGCGCGGGTCGCGGGCACGCCCTTGACCGAGGCCAGCAGCATCTGCGCGACGTCGAGGACCTCGACCTCTTCACGGGCGGTGCCGTCGGCCTGGGCCGCGGTGAGTCCGTCGGAGAGCATCACCCGGCAGAACGGGCAGCCGACAGCGATCTGGTCGGCGCCGGTGCCGACGGCCTCGTTGGTGCGGTTGGTGTTGATCCGCTCCCCGATGGTCTCCTCCATCCACATGCGCGCACCGCCGGCGCCGCAGCAGAAGGACTTCTCGGAGTTGCGCTCCATCTCGACCAGTTCGGCCCCGGGGAGGACCTGCAGCAGTTCCCGCGGCGGTGAGTAGACCCCGTTGTGGCGGCCGATGTAGCAGGGGTCGTGGTAGGTGATCGAGCGCTTGGCCGCGCCGGCCCCGTCCTTGATCGGGGTCAGCTTGCCCTCGCGGACCAGGCGGTTCAGCAGTTGGGTGTGGTGGGTGACCTCGAGGTCGATGCCGAACTCGGAGTACTCGTTCTTCAGGGTGTTGAAGCAGTGGGCACAGGTCGAGACGACCTTCTTGACCTTGCGCTCCTTGAAGGTCTCGACGTTCTGCGCGGCGAGTTGCTGGAACAAGAACTCGTTTCCGGCCCGTCGCGCCTGGTCGCCGTTGCAGGTCTCGCCGTTGCCGAGGACGGCGAAGGAGACGCCGGCCATGTCGAGCAGTTCGGCGACGGCCTGAGTGGTCTTCTTCTGCCGGTCCTCGTACGCGCCGGCGCAGCCGACCCAGAACAGCCACTCGACCTCGTCGAGGGTCTCGACGTCCTCGCCGACGACCTTGACGTCGAACGGCAGGTCCTTGGCCCAATCGAGACGGGCAGAGGCGGACATGTTCCAGGGGTTGCCCTTGTTCTCCATGCCCTTGAAGAGCTGGTTGAGCTCGGCGGGGAAGTTGGACTCCACAAGGATCTGGTAGCGCCGCATGTCGACGATGTGGTCGACGTGCTCGATGTCGACGGGGCACTGCTCCACGCAGGCTCCGCAGGTCACGCAGGACCACAGCACGTCGGTGTCGATGATCGCGCCGCCGGTGGGCTCCCAGGCGTATCCCTCGGTCTCACCCACGAGCGGTCGGTCCGCCTGTGCGAGGACGTCGGCGGGGAGGTTCTCGCGCTCGGACTCGTCGGCCAGCAGGTAGGGCGTCTTGGCCAGCGCGTGGTCGCGCAGGTTCATGATCAGCAGCTTGGGCGAGAGGGGCTTCTCGGTGTTCCAGGCCGGGCACTGGGACTGACAACGACCGCACTCGGTGCAGGTCGCCATGTCGAGCAGGCCCTTCCAGCTGAAGTCCTCGATCGAGCCGACTCCCAGCGTCGAGTCCTCGTCGAGGTCATCGAGATCCTCGAGGCTGAGCGCCTTGCCGTCGTTCATCAGCGGCTTGACCGCGCCGAGCGCCTTGGGGCGACGCGAGAACAGGACGTTGAGCGGCGCCACGAAGATGTGCAGGTGCTTGGAGTTCACGACCTCCACCAAGAAGACCAGCATGATGCCGATGTGCAGCAGTAGGCCGACGCCGATCAGGGTCGAGTTGTCGGGCAGCACCTTGCCGAGCGCGTAAGAGACGAACGCCCACCTGCCGTAGCCCTCTTCGCCGATCGCTGCCTCGTGGGCGGCCACCGCGCCGCGGAACAGGAACAGCGTCCAGATGACGTTGAAGATCATGAACAGCACCAGGTAGGCGCCGCCGAGGTGCGAGCCGAAGAACCGGGACTTGCGCTCGAGCTTGGCCGGAGAGTTCTTGAGCCGGATCTGCCAGAAGGCCAGCAGGCCCAGCAGACACATGACCGCGATGAAGTCCTGGAGGAATCCCAGCGGGCCGAACGTGCCGAGGAAGAGGAAGTGGAAGGCCTCGGAGCGGGTGATCAGCGCGCCGTACGCCTCGACGTAGACGGTGCCGAGGATCAAGAACGCCCAGAAGACGAAGAAGTGGGCCGCGCCCGGGATGCTCCACTTGAGCAACTTCTTCTGGCCGAAGACCTCCACCATCTGGGTCTTCAACGCCAGGCCGATCCGCCCGGTCACGCCGGCGATGCGGTCAGGAGCGGGCTGGCCGTGGGTGATCATCCGGAACAGGAAGACCACCCGCTTGCCCGCCAGGCCCAGGCCCAACGCGGTCCCGGCCAGTCCGACGATCAGCACCCACAGATCCACGGTCACTCCTCAAGTCGAATGCCAGACCCGGCTCGGCAGCCAGATCCGACGTGCGGCGGGAGCGAGTCTACGAGTCGGTAACCCCGCGCCGCGCGGCGGGAACGGTCCCCGAGATTCATCTGCAATATGACCCGTCTGGGTGTTTACGCCGAGAACAACTGACTGCAAGATTGCATCGGCTGAATCCGCGCACCACTCTGCGAATGAGGTCGACGACACGAGAAGGGTGGTGTTGCGATGAAAAGTGCCGCACCGGGTCGCCCCACTGTGCTTCGCGTCGCGGCCGCCGGCGTCGTCGCCGCCCTGGCATTGACCACGGTGACCGCGGCCCGTTCTTCGGCCGGGCCGGCAGTGGCCCCCCAGCGGTCGGCACCGGCTCCGGCCGCAGGCGCCGACTGGACGGTGATGGTCTATGACGTCGCCGATACCTCCAACATCGCCAACGACATGATCGCCAACCTGGCGGCGTTCACGCGGCTGCCCGAGATGGCCAACGTCAACATCGTCGCGATGGTGGACCTGCCGGAGAAGAACGATCCGGGCTATCCCAAGGCCAGGTTGCCGGGGATCGCGCCGTTCACCACGACGAAGTTGGTCGTGCTCGAGGACGGGCGCTGGAACGAGCTCACCGACTTCGGCGAGGTCTCGATGGGCCGCCCGGACACCCTGGCCGGGTTCATCGAGCGAGTCGCGGACCGGTTCCCCGCCACGAACTACGGCCTGGTCCTCTCAGACCATGGCGGCGCCTGGTCAGGCGGGTACGCCGACACGGGGCCACCGTCGACCTCGCAGTTGAGCATCGCCGACATGCGCGCGGCCATCATCACCGGCATGCAGCGCGGCGGCATCGACCGCTTCGCCTTCATCGATCACGACTCTTGCCTGATGTCGGCCTACGAGGCCGCGTCGGCCCTGGGGCCACTGGCCGACGTCATCGTCGGCTCCGAAGAGGTCACCTTCGGCGACTTCACCCTCGACCTCGATGCGATGACGGGCCTCGCCTCCCACGGTTCAGGTGAACAGTGGGGTCTGGGCAATATCGAGGGATATGCCGAGACGGCCGACAAGTACGAGGCCATCGGCGCGTTCTCAGTCCTGTCGGTGGTCGACGGGGAACGGATGGCGCGCCTGGATGCGGCAGTCGAATCCTTTGCCAACGTCGCGGTCGCGAACATGGAGGCCATCGCACCCGAACTCGCCAGAGCCCGGGGTCGCTCCCTCGAGTTCGTCTCTGGCTTGCTCGGTGAGGAGGAGGGTGCCGGCTTCAGCGTCGTCGACCTCGGTGACTTCTTGAGACAGATCAAGAACGTCCCGGCGGAAGTGGCGGTGGCCAGGGACGCGGTCTTCGTCGCTCTCGACGCGGCGGTGCTCCACCAGGTGACCCGGCGGGCGACCAAGCAGGCCACCGGGCTCAATGTCTTCTTCCCCGAGACCCCCCGCCAGGCACGCGGGTACCTTGCTCAACGCATCGCCCCACCGGGTTGGGCGAGGTTCGTGGAGGCCTACGCGGAGGCTGCCGACGCGATCGGCAGCGACGGTTCGGCCAGATTCACCAGCGACCAGGCTCGGGTCGTCGAGATCAACTCGGACGGCATCCGGATCGCGGGACAACTCAGGTCCGGCGATGAAGCCAACGTCGCCGACACCGAGACCCAGGTCTTCACCCGACTCGACGGGCGTGAGGTGCTTGCGGTCGCGCTGCCCGGATACCTCAACTCGGGAGGGGTGGGACAGGTCCAGGGCGTGTGGAACTACGCGGTGACGACGCTGGTGACCGGCAAGCGTCGAGCGCCCGCGTCGACGGTCTATCAGGTGCAAGAAGGCGGCCTGCTGGGTTGGTTCCACGCGTTGTACTCCGCCCCCGATGGCGAGGAGACCGATGTGGAGATCCAGGTCCTGCTCTCGAGTGAGGGCGCCATCGAGAGCGTCACCGTCTCCGACATCAGCCTGGGACAGGGAGCCACCGCGGGGATCGAACTGCAGAACGGCGGCACCCTCACGCCGTACTTCATCGTGGCGTCGAGTGGTGGCTATCAATTGGAACTCTCCTCCCAGTCGGTCCCGATCAACAACAACACCGAGGTGGCCTATTCGCGCCTCGCCAAGGGGACCGCCTTCGACATGGGCGTGGGGGTGGCCGATCTGGCCGGCAACTTCGAGACCGCCTTCGTCTCCGAGCGGGTGCGATGACCACGCCCACGGACTGTTCTCGACCCATGAGTGCAACGGGAGGATCGCAATGACCACCACGCCGGACAACCAAGAAGGCGGCGCCCAGGCGCCTGTCCCACCCGCGGGGGCACGCTTCGATCCGGTGACCGGTGCCGAACTGGGTGCGGGCGGCGCGGAGCGGCGCGAGGCCTTCGCCCTGCAACCGGGGGAGCCGGTGGCCTCCTTCAACCTGGTGACCTCGCTGATGCCGTTGGCGTCGGGGACGGCACCGCAGACCTATCGCTGGGCACTCGGCCTGGGTCTGCTCATCCCCGTGGTCGCGGGTGCCTTGGGCTACCTGGCCTTCGCCTTCGTCGCGGCCGCCGTGGTGGTGCCGGCGATCTATGTCGTCTACATGTACGACGTGAACGAGTGGGAGGACCAACCGCTGCCGGTGGTCCTGGGGACGGTCGCGGCGGCGGTCGCCCTGGGCACCGGGTTCACGTTCTTGTGGCACGCCGGGTTGCTCGGCAACCAGGTCACCTCCGTGGACTTCGGGCAAGGAGCGGCGGGGGTGAGGTGGAGCAGCCTGCTGGTTCTGGTCCTCTTGGTGCCGGTGGCCAGCGAGATCCTCAAACAACTCGGCCCCCTGCTGTTGGCCTCGCGTCCGCAGTTCGACGACATGATCGACGGGCTGACCTTCGGGGTCGCCGCCGGTGCGAGCTTCGCGGCCGCTGAGACGATCGTGGTCAACCGCTCGTTGTTCAGTAGCTTCGGCTCGATCGACTCGCCCGACGCCGGATTCTGGGTCGCCCTGATCCTGTCTGCGGCCATCGTCAAACCCATCGTCTACGGCGCTGCGACCGGGATCGCGGTCTCGGCGTTCTCGGGGCTGGGGCGCGGCTGCGACGGATTCAAGCCGGCCTACGTGCGTGGCCTGGGCGAGGCACTGCTCGCGAACATCCTGTTCCAGGCGGGCCTCTATTTCGCCTCGCGGGTCGAAGGCACCGCTGGGGCGGTGATCGGTCTGGTGTGGGGCGCCTTGGTCGCCGGGGTGCTGGTGGTGCGGCTGCGCTATCTGCTCCACTTCGCGGTGCTCGAGGCCGCGCTCGAGGCGGCCAACGTCGACTCCGGGCTCAAGGACACCGTGCACGGCACGGCGTACTGCCCGTCGTGCGAGATGCCGCTGCTCGACGGCGCCAACTTCTGCGTCGTCTGTGGCACCTCCACGCGGGCGGGAAACAAGGTCACCAGGATCCGCAATCGCACCGACGATGTGGTCGAGGCTCCGGTATCTCTCAATCCGACCCCTGCCGGCACCGCTCCGCGCGACAACTCCAAGACCGTGATCGTGGTGGGTGCCGTGGTTGCCACGATCCTGGTGGCGGGGGCGATCGGCCAAGGCGTCGCCGCAGCGGGCGAATCCCAGACACCGCTGGCTCCGGAATCGCCGATCGTGTTGATCCCGACTGTCGGATCCGGCCCCGTCACCGAGGACCCGCCGCCTCCCGCCGATCCGCCGGGCCTGGTCCCGGACCCGACGGTGGCTCCCGAGGGCACGACCCAATCCGGCGCCAACTCCGCAGCACTGCGTGCCGACGGCGTGGTGACCGATGAGGAGACCACCGGGCCGTCCGGCGGGGTCGGCGGTGGACTCGTGTCAGGCGATGCGGGGACCACGACCGAGGTCGTCGACCTCGGTGGCATCGGCTTCTCGGTGCCGCAGGGTTGGGAGATCGAGTTCTCCGAGCCGGGCTTCGCCCAACTCTGGGGCCCGGGTGGCTACTTCATCGCCGAGGTCTCCGGCGCTCCGACCACGATGGAGACGTTGATCTCCGCCAACCTCAACGGCCTGACCGGCTTCGGCGTGCAGGAACTGGAGTACACCGCTCCCGAGCCCCTCGCACTGCCGACGTCCACGGTCGTGGATGCCCAGTCGCTGCTGTATCGGGGACTGATGGCGACCCAACAGGGCGGCACCTTCCCCGTCGAGGGCTTCGCCTACTACTTCTTGTCATACGAGGGTGTCGGGCTCACCGTCTTCGGTCTCTATGAAGCCGGTGCCCTGGACACGAACGCCGATCTCCTGGACGGCTACGACGCGATGATGAACGAACTCGTCGGCAGTCTGTGACCGGCTCGGTTTCCCCGGCTGACCGGGGAAACCGAACCACGCCAGAGGCGGACTACTTCTGGCGCACCGACTTCACCTTGCCGCGCTGGGTGAACGTCACGACCATGCTCACCTTCGACCGCGTCGAGGTCTTGGCGCAGAACCCGAACGTGCGTCCCGAGCGGGTGTAGGGCTGACCGACCTTGGTCATCACCGCGCGAGTGGTCATGCCCGGCTTGATCAACGTGCGGACCTTCGAGACCGACTTGCGCAGCCCCGCGTTGCGGCAGGAGTCGGGCTTGATGCCATCGGCGCGCTCCCACATCTGCAGGTAGGCCTCGGTGCCGCGGTACATGTCATCGACGATGGCCTCGCCGTCCTTGCCGGCCACCTTGCGCAGATCCTCGATCCAGTCGGGGTAGAGGCCGTACTGCGCGACCCCGTCGACGTTGATGTCCCAGGTGCGCTGGCCGGCCTTCTGCCGGTTGACCGTGATCCCGTTGAAGCCCTTGAACGGGTAGGTGACCTTGTTGGGCACGTTCGCCCCGCGGGGATCGCCCTGGGCGCCGAGACCGTTGATGTCGGCGCCGTAGCCGAACCCGAAGTAGTAGCGCGGGTCGGCCCAGCCGAGGTGGCGGCGCCACTTCTCCACGAACCCGGTCGAGTCGCCGGCGTACGGCGCGATGAACCCGCCCTGTCGATAGATCCGCGGGTAGGAGTCGGGCGTCGACCAGGAGTGGCTGCTCAGGACGCCGTGGTAGCCCAACTCGTCGATCTGGTCGAGGGCTTGTTGGCGGGCCTTGACGCTCATGTGGTCGGGGTCGAACATCATGTGCCGCTTGGCCAGACCCTTGATCGTGTACTCACCCAGCGAGGTCAGGCCGCGGCTGTTGCAGTGGTCGGGCTGCGGATAGATCGGTCCCGCGATCGGCAACCCGAAGGAGGCGATCGCCCCGAACAGGGCGTCCTGCTGGCCCGCGGAGATGTCGGGCAGCGTCGTCTGGTTGCGGTCATGGCTCTCGCCGTCGGCCGGCTCGCAGTGCCGCATGTCCCAATAGGACCCGGTCTCGGCGAAGTTAGCGTTGTTGACCAGGACGCCGACCGCGCCGGAGTCGCCGGCCACCCCGGACAGCGCGTTGTCGAACTTGTTGACCAACTCCATCTGTCGCACGCCGAGTTTGTGCACCTCGTCGAGTTGGCGGTCGAGGTCCTCGAGGCTGCATTGGGGGACGTCGGCCTTCATGGTGCAGCCGAACGGGATCGAGGTCTCGATCCCCATGACCACCGCCATCTTGCCGGCGTTGATGACCTGGCGCGCCTGGTAGGGCGACTTCACGATCCGATAGAAACCCTTGCCCGGCCCACCGAACTGCGCGTCGATGTAGTCCTGCATGTCATACATGTCCTGGGCCTGCAGGCGCACCGAGTCCATGTCGTCGCAGGAGTTCTTCTTCAGCGGATAGATGGTGCACAGGACGTTGTTCTCGACCAGCAGGTTCACGAACAACCGCTGGCCTCCCCGCCAGGAGCGCTACAGCCACTTGTAGTAGGTGCCCTCGTGAGTCAGGGACTCCGGTGCCGGCCAGTCCTTGAAGGTCGGCCAGCCCACCGGGTCGTGGCTCGGCTCGCCGGACAAGAACGCCTCGAGGACGCCGCCATAGCCGGTCTCGGTGTGGTCGGGGCAGTCGACCAGCGCAACGGTGACGCCGAACTCGTCCCACGGCTTGCCGCAGTGGGCCCGCCCGCCGAGGAACTCGAAGGCCATGCCGTGGGTGTGGGCGTCCATGTAGCCGCGTACCTCTTGGTACGCCGTGACGCCGGCGTGCGGGCGACCCACGATGTTGGTCGTGGCCTCGGGGAACGACGCGCAGCCCTTGCCGCGCATCAGCCGGAAGCTGGTCTTGCCCTTGAACGTCAAGGTCTCCGCGCCACGGGTGAAGGTGTAGCGGCCCCGCTTCTTGCCCTTCACTCGCTTGGCCGTCCAGACCGTCTCGCTGCTCGCAGCGGCGGCGGTGCCGTCGGCGGTCCGGAAGGTGCCGCGCTTGGTGAAGAGCAGGTATTTGCCGAGATCGGTGGGCTTGAAGAAGGTCTTGCGGCCCGCCATCCGGTAGCAGCCGTTGGCCATCGCGTACCGGTCCTGCGGGAACTTCTGGCGCTTCTGCATGACCCGCACCGTGGTCAACGGCGGGTTCGGGCTACGCCGTGCCGCCGCGACGTAGGTCGCCGAAGCGGCGCGCTGCAGCGAGGTGGTCGGATCGGTGGCGCCCTCGCCCACTTCGCCGCCGCGCGCGACGTCGTTCTTGGTCAGCGGGTTGTTGTGGTCGTGCTCGGCGGTTGCGGCGGTGTCCACGTGCGGCACCGCCTCCACGACCGCCTGGCTGCTCGAGTCGTAGCGACCCAAGAGGTTGCCGGGCCGTCCGAGGCCGATCGATGGCATCACCAGCGTGCCGATGATCATGGCCACGGCCACCGTGCCGGCCGCCGTGAGTCGAATGAGTGTCCTTCTGCTTCCCCGCATGGGTCGGCACGCTACCCCCGCGTGGATCCGATTTCGCTCCCGACTGCAGGGCGAGACTCACGGAGGTGGCACAGGGGGTGCCGCCTCGCGTCCGAGGCCGGCTACCGCGGCGAGGATCAGCAAGGTGCCGATCACGCCCGCCACGCCGAGCCGTTCGTCGAGGAAGGTCGCTGCAACGAGGGTCGCGGTGACGGGCTCCAGGAGCGAGGCGACCACGGCGGCACTGCTCGGTGTGGTCCGCAACCCGGCGTAGAGCAGGCCGTAGGCCAGCGCCATCGTCGCGACGCCGAGGTAGGCGAGCATCCCAACGGTCACGGGGTCCGCGGTGATCAGCGGCGCCTCGCCGCGGGCTCCCCACAGGCCCAGCGGAGCCAGGACCAACGCGCCGGTGGTGGTGGTGACAGTGGTGAGCGCGAGGGGCGTGGTCGTCGGCGCGACTCGAGCGGCGGTCATCGTGGTGACCGCGTAGGTGGTGCCGCTCGCGACCGCGAGCAGCACCCCGAGCAGTGGACGAGGCCCGGTCTCGCCGAAGCCGGCGGTCGAACTCACCAGCACGAGTCCGGTCAGCGCGACCGCGACCACCGCGAGCGACTCCCCGCTCGGTCGCTGTCGGGCTTGCACGCTCTCGGCCACGGTCACCAGGACCGGCGCCAGCCCGAGGCTGACGACCGTGGCCACGGTGACGCCGACCGAGACGACCGAGCCGAAGTAGAGCGCCTGGTAGGCGCCGGTGGCCGCGCCCGCGAACATCGTGGGGACGGGTCGCTCACGCAGCAGTCGCAGCACGCCCCCGAGTTGGCGGAGCAGAACCGCCGCGAGCAGCAGAACCAGGGCAGCCAACACCATCCGCCAGGCGCTGATCGTCAGCACCGACATCGGGTCGTGTTGTCGGATGATCTGGACGCCCAGCCCGCCGGTGCCCCACAACACCCCGGCGAGGCTGACCTGGAGGAGTCCGAGGCGCGAGCGAGCGCGGGTGTCGGTATTCATGATCGGGTGCATCATCTCGCCCGCGCGACGCGCGAGCCAGCGAGTTCGCGCCGGTGCTCGGTCAGGTCAGCGCGCGTTCGTCGCGTGAAGGGACCAGCCCAACGGCCACCAGCGGGAAGATGGCGACGGCCATGAACACGGCGGGGTAGCTGGTCTGGGTGACCGCGTAGCCCGCGACCGGGGCCACCAGCGACGCGGTGAAGTACTGCGCGGTGTTCTGCAGTCCGAGCGCCCGGCCCGACCAGAACGGGCCCGCGCGTTCGGCCACCG
>JBFIDC010000087.1:0-11310 GCA_041581495.1 Nocardioides sp.
AGTACGGCCGCTCGCTGCGCGAACACCAGACGCCCAACTCCGCCGGCGACCTGCGCGAGTACTTCGCTGAGATCGACGAGGCATGGAACCGGATCGTCGCGCGGGACGGGCATGATCACGTGGTGCTCTCCGCGCACTCCACGGGTGGGCTGGTGGTCGGCCTCTGGGCCAACGAGCGACGCCCCAGCGCCCTGTCCGGGGTGGTCCTGAACTCTCCGTGGACCGACCTGACCGGTGGCGCCCTGGTGCGGGCCGCGAGCACCCCGGTGCTCAACCAGGTGGGCATCCGTCAACCCATGCGCGAGATCAAGCGCCAGGTCGTGGGCCTCTACGGGCGCAGCCTCCATCACGAGCACGACGGCGAGTGGGACTACAACCTGCTGTGGAAGCCGATGGAGTCCTTCAAGGTGTACGCCGGCTGGCTCCGCGCGATCCGGCACGGTCATGCCGAACTGCATCGTGGTCTGGAGATCCCGGCGCCGATCCTGGTGCTCTCCTCGGACCGCTCATCGCAACCGACCGAGATGAACGACGATGTTCACGAGACCGACATCGTCTTGGACGTCGGCCAGATCCGGCAGTGGGCGACCTCGTTCGGTCCCCACGTCACCTACGTGGCCGTCCCCGGGGCACGTCACGACGTGGTGCTCTCCTTGCCCGGGCCGCGCACCCAGGTCTACGACACGATCGAGGCTTGGCGCACCGCGTTCGTCGACCCGGCATAGGCTCGCCCCCATGAACCCGATCGTCGGACTCTCCCTCGGCCGCATCATCGTCGGCCTCGTTTCGCTGATTCGACCCGACCTGGTCGCACGATTGCTGGGTCACGATCTGGCGACCCACCCGCCGCTGGCGGTGGGCACCCGCCTGTTCGCCTCGCGCGAGGTCGCTCTCGGCGCCACGACTCTCCTGGCGAAGGGTCCGAACCGGCGCAACCTGGTGCTGGCCGGCGTCGCAGTCGACGCCGCGGACGCCGGCACGGCGCTGCTCGGGATCAAGGAGAAGTCGCTTCCGACGCTGCCCGCGGTCGTGCTCACCGGCGTCGCGCTCGGTGCGGTGCTTCAAGGCTTTGCGGGGATGCGCGGCAAATAGCCCGCTCAGCCGAGAAGGAACACCGCGAGCGCGGTCAGCCCCACGACCACGATGAAGCCGCGCAGCGCGGCCTCGGGCAGGCGCCGACCCACGGTGGCCCCGATCTGGCCGCCGATGACCGCCCCCAGGGCGATCAATCCGGCGATCTGCCAGTCCACATCGGCCACCACCACGAACAGCACCCCCGACACCGCGTTCGCGGCTGCGGCGAGCACGTTCTTGACGGCGTTGAGGCGCTGGAGGCTCTCTCGGATGCCGATCCCCAAGACCGCCATGAGAAGCACGCCCTGAGCGGCCCCGAAGTAGCCGCCGTACACACCAGTGCCGAAGATCGCCGGCCAGACCCAGCGCGCGCCGGTCACCCCGGCGTTCGCGGTCCCGAGGCGCTCATGGCGGCGGGCCACCCACGCCGAGATGGGTTTGCCGAACACGACCAGCAGCACCCCGAGGCCGATGAGGGCGGGAACGATCGTCTCGAAGGCGCCCTCGGCGAGCACCAACAGCAGCGCTCCGCCCACCAGTCCACCGAGCAGCGATGCGCTGGCCAGTCTGAACACGCGTGGCCACTGGTCCGCGAGTTCGCGTCGGTAGCCCACGGCTCCCGAGACCGCCCCCGGCACCAGTCCGACCGTGTTGGAGACGTTGGCCGTCACCGGCGGTACGCCGAATGCCAACAGCGTCGGGAACGTGATCAGCGTCCCCGAACCGACGACAGTGTTGATGGTGCCAGCGGCGAGCCCGGCCAGCCCGATGAGCGCTGCCTCGAGTGGCGACAACCCCGACTCGAACTACTGAGCCGACGGCGGTTCGGCCGCAGGCGGATTCGGGGTCCCTCCGGCCGCGGGGTCATCGGTTGACGGCGAATCGCTGGCCGCGCTCTCAGCGGCAGCGATCGCCTGCTGAACCGCCGCGCTCGCCGCGGAGAGTTCGGCGTCACCGAGGGCGCCGCTGCCACCCAGTTTGACGGGCTCGGTGCTCCCCATGTCGACCCTGGTGCGGGGGCCGCCGGAGTCCTTGGGGATGCCCGCGATCTCGTGGACCGATGAGCCGAGCCCCTCGAGTGCCTTGGTGATCTCCGAAGGGATGACCCACACCTTGTTGGCGTCGCCTTCGGCGATCTTGGGCATCATCTGGAGGTACTGGTAGGCCAGCAGCGACTGGTCGGGGTTGCCGTCGTGAATGGCTTGGAACACCGTCTGGATGGCCTGGCCCTCACCCTGGGCGCGCAGGATGGCAGCCTCGCGGTCGGCTTGGGCGCGCAGGATCTGAGACTCCCGGTCACCCTCTGCGGACAGGATCGCTGACTGCTTCTGGCCTTCGGCGGTCAGGATCGCGGACTGACGTCCACCCTCGGCGGTGAGGATCGCGGCACGCTTGTCACGGTCCGCGCGCATCTGCTTCTCCATCGAGTCCTTGATGGACGGCGGCGGGTCGATGCCCTTGAGCTCGACCCGGTTGACCCGGATGCCCCACTTGCCGGTCGCCTCGTCGAGCACCCCCCGCAGACGCGTGTTGATCTCGTCGCGGCTGGTCAGGGTCTCCTCGAGGTCCATGCCACCGACGATGTTTCGCAGCGTGGTCATCGTCAGTTGTTCGACGGCTTGGATGTAGTTGGCGATCTCGTAGGTCGCCGCGATCGGGTCGGTGACCTGGAAATAGATGACCGTGTCGATCGAGACCACCAGGTTGTCCTCGGTGATCACGGGCTGCGGCGGGAAGCTCACGACCTGCTCACGCAGGTCGATGAGGTAGCGGACCTTGTCCATGAACGGCACCACGATGTTGAGCCCGGCGTTCAGCGTGCCCTTGTACTTGCCGAAGCGTTCGACGATGCCGGCGCGGGCCTGAGGCACGATCCGGACCGTCTTGGCCAGCACGGTGATCACGAAGATGAACAGCAACGCCAGCAGGATCAGGACGTATGCACCCGTCATGGGCGTCTCCTCACAAGAGTTCGTTCAGGTCGATCATGGTGGACAACGCAATAACGCAATGAGGTCAGGTGCCGAGCCTAGGCACAGGGTGCACATAGGCGGTAGCGCCTTTGATCTCGAGCACCTCGACGGTCTCGCCCCGCTCGATGGTGATGGTGTCGTCGTAGGGCGAGGCCGACCAGGACTCGCCGCCGATCATGATGCGGCCGGTCTGGAGGCCGGTGATCCGTTCGGTGACGGTGCCCTGGGTGCCCACCAACTTGCCGTGCCCGAGTTGCAGTTCGGGCCCTGCATGCATCCGCCTGACCAACTGAGGCCTGACCAACGCCAAGCAGGCCACCGACGCGCCGGCGGCGGCCAGGGCTTGAACGAAGAAGGGCGCTCCGATGATCGCGGCGGTCATGCCCACGAGGGCCCCCATGGCCAGCATGAGCAGGATCAGATCCAACCCGATCATCTCGGTGATCCCCAGGACGATCGCCAAAGCGAGCCAGGTTTCAGTGAGATGGTCCCGCAGCCAATCCATGGCTCGGACCTTAGTGCATCCGCCTGCGGCGGGCGGCCCAACGCTGGTCGGACTGGGTGAGGATCAGAGGCATCGCGAACGTCGTGGAGAGCGTGTCTTCGGTGAGGACATCCCCGAGCAGTCCAGCGGCCACGACACGACCCTGGCGCAGCAACAACGCGTGCGTGAAGCCGGGAGGGATCTCCTCGACGTGGTGGGTGACCAGAACCGTGGCGGGCGAGTCCGGGTCGAACGCCAGCGCGGACAACGTGGCCACCAGATCCTCGCGCGCACCGAGGTCCAGGCCCGCCGCGGGCTCATCGAGCAGCAGCAACTCCGGGTCCGCCATCAGGGCGCGCGCGACCTGCACTCGCTTGCGCTCCCCCTCGCTCAGCGTGCCGAAGGTCCGGTCGGTGAGACTGGCCGCGCCCACTTCTCGCAGCAGATCCTCCGCGCGGTCGTGGTCGAGGTCGTCGTAGTCCTCCCGCCAGCGGCCCACCACGCCGTAGGACGCCGAGACGACCACGTCGTGGACCCGCTCCCCTCGCGGCAGACGCTCACCCAATGCGGCGCTGGTCAGGCCGATGCGCGGGCGCAGATCGAAGACGTCGACGGTGCCGAGGACCTCGTCCAAGATGCCCGCGACACCGGAGGTCGGGTGCATCTGCGCCGAGGCCACCTGCAGCAAGGTCGTCTTGCCGGCGCCGTTGGGCCCCAGCACCACCCAGCGTTCGTCCTCTTCGACCACCCAGTCGATCGAGTCGAGAAGAACCGCCTGACCGCGTCGCACGGTGACACCGGCGAACTCGATCACAGCAGCCATGGCGTCACCCTATGTGGTCCCTTCGAAGACTCGCGCTAGCGTCGGCGGCGTGCCTCACGCCTTGCCCGTCTCGGTCCGTCTGGCGTGGTGGGGCACGGCGTGGTTGCGAGGCCATGTGATTCCCGACGACTTCATCGATGCGGTGGTCGACGACGACGCCACGCACCTGTTCGACGGCGCGGACTCCGGCGTCGAACCCCTGCTGACCGGCATCGGCGCCCTCCGCACCCTGGGTGCCGACGCGATCGGCGCAGCCCTGCCCGTGGAGGGTGACCTGGTGGGCCTGGGCGGTCCGCCCGCCTTCAACAGCGCCGCCCTGGACCTCGGTGAAGCGGCGCTCGTGCTCGACGCCGCGGGTTTCGCGATCTGCGGGCTCCTGCCCGATCGGGTCGGCAAGGCGGTGACGTGGACCCGAGCCAAGGCGCAACGGCGCCAGGTCTGCGATCTGGGCGAGGCCGACCGAGAACTCCGGACCTCGATGCTCGAAGCGGCCGAGGACCTGGCTCGTCTCGACGTGGCCCGGTGGCGCCCCGAGGTGGCCGACCAGTTGCTCAACCTCCAGCACCGCCGCGTGCTGGTCACCCCACCGGGAGTTCCCAGTCGGTGCGCCGATCTCGCCGCCCGTGCACTCCAGGCGCTCCACATCGTCGATCTGGGTCTGGAGGACGACGGCGGAGCGCTGACTGCGCAGGACGCGGAAGCCAGGCGCCGGTCGCTGATGCCTCTGGCACGGGCCGGTCGTCGCGCACTGGTGGCCGCGGCCTCACCGGAGGCATGGCCCGCCGAGGCCTGATCGGGGGCGTGCCCAGCGTGGGGTGATGCCCGGACTTGGATCCCGGGCACCTCGCGATCCTGATCAGCGATAGCCTCGGCCGCGATGGACGTCCACAAGGAACGCCGCCCGGACACGCTGTTGATCACCCTGACCGGGAAAGACCGGCCAGGTGTCACCTCCTCGATCTTCGCCACCCTCGCGCGAGCCGCTGTCGAGGTCATCGACATCGAGCAGATCGTCTTGAGGCGCCGGTTGGTCCTCGGCGTACTCGTCGCGGCCCCGCGGGATTGGAAGAAGCTCCAGGCGGCAGTCGAGAAGACGGCCGGCGACCTCGGCATGAATGTGGAGGTCGAGCGCGGTACCGGTGACAACAAGACGCGACGCGGCGGCCGATCCCACGTGACGGTGATCGGCACGCCGCTCAAGGCCGGCGCCATGGCCGCGATCGCGGGCCGGATCGCCGACTGCGGCGCCAACATCGACCGCATCGAGCGGATGGCTCGCTACCCGGTGACGGCCATCGACCTGCACGTCTCCGGGGTCGAGCCCGAGGTGCTGCGCGCCACGTTGACGCTGGAGGCGGCCAAACAGAACCTCGACATCGCCGTGCAACCGGCCAACCTGCTGCGTCGCAGCATGCGTCTGATCGTCATGGACGTCGACTCCACACTCATCCAGGGTGAGGTGATCGAGATGCTGGCCGAGCACGCCGGCTACGGCAACGAGGTCGCGCAGGTCACCGAGGCCGCGATGCGCGGGGACCTGGACTTCGAGGAGTCGCTTCGCTCCCGCGTGAAGCTGCTCGAGGGGGTCGACGAGTCCGCCTTCGATGCCGTCTACGAGGCGATCGTGCTGGCCCCGGGGGCCCGGACCCTGGTCCGAGTACTGCGCCGGCTGGGCTATCGCTTCGCGCTGGTCAGCGGGGGCTTCAGCCAGATCACCGACCGACTCGCCGAGGACCTGGGGATCCACTTCTCCCGCGCCAACCGGCTCGAGGTCGTCGATGGCAAGCTCACCGGGAACATCGTCGGCGAGGTCGTCGATCGCGCCGGCAAGGCCCGGGCGCTGCGGGAGTTCGCCGCCGAACTCGGGCTGACCGAAGCGGCGACCATTGCGATCGGGGATGGCGCCAACGACCTCGACATGCTCAACGCAGCCGGGCTCGGGATCGCCTACAACGCCAAGCCCATGGTGCGCGATGCCGCCGACACCGCGGTCAACGTCCCCTACCTCGACGCCATCATGTACCTCCTCGGGATCACCCGTGAGGAGATCGAGGCTGCCGACCTCGAGGCCGGCGTCGTCACGCCTGCGCCGCCGGTTTAGTTGGGTCGGCGTGGTGAGTGAGTTTCACCGGGTACCCGGTGAATGTGGTGCTCCCCCGCTGAAGTTTCCGCGGGGAAGCGTGAGTTTCACCGGGTACCCGGTGAAACTCATTCGGCCGACTCCCCCCGCCCGACGAAATACCCCACCAACCGCGCCGAGACTTCGGCGAGGTCGGCCCAGGCCCCGCTGAAGGAGAACACCGCGAGGGCACTGGTCGGGAAGTCGAGGATCAGGCCGGTGCCGATCTCGGGGTCGCCCTCACCGTCGTCGAGGACCGCGGCCACCGAGGCCATCGTCGGGTTGTGCCCGATCAGGATCGCGCTGGTGTGAGCTGCTGGCACCTCACGCAGTCGGTCGAGCACCGAGTCGGTCCCAGCGGCATAGAGGCCCTCATCGATCTCGGGGACCAGGTCCCACTCGGCACCGGCCGCCACCGCCAGCCAGGTCTCTTGGGTGCGCACCGCCGCGGAGACCAGGGCGGCTTGCGGGGCGATCCCCTGCGCCGCCATCCACCGGCCGGCAGCGGCCGCGTCCGCCCGACCACGCTCGGTCAAGCGCCGCTCGAAGTCGGTGGCGCCGATCTGCTCCGCCTTGCCGTGGCGCATCACCACGATGGTCTTCGACTCGCTCACGACTCCCACTGTGTCAGGACCTAGGGTGGGCCGCATGCCTGGCCCACTCATGATCATCGGCGGGGCCGAGGACAAGCTTCGCACCCGACGGATCCTCAAGGAGTTCGTGGCGGCGGCCGGGGGCTCCGAGGCCCGCATCGTCGTCATCCCCACCGCTTCCTCGCTGGGTCCCGAGATCGTCGAGGTCTACGACGCGCTGTTCCGCGCCGAGGGGGCAGCACTCGTCACCGAGGTCCGGCCCGAAGCCCGGGCCGAGGCGAGTCATCCGGCGCTGATCGACGCCCTGCGCGCCGCCACCGGCATCTTCATGACCGGCGGCAATCAACTCAAACTGAGCGCGATCATCAGTGGGACTCCGGTGGCTGAAGAGATCCTGTCCGCCCATCGTCGCGGTGTGGTGGTCGCCGGGACCTCGGCCGGCGCGAGCATCCAGTCCAGCCACATGGTGGCCTTCGGCGTCGGTGGGTCGACGCCGAAACAGCGCATGACCCAGGTCGCGGCCGGCCTGGGCATGCTCGAGTCGACGGTGATCGACCAGCACTTCGACCAACGCAACCGTTACGGCCGCCTGCTGATGATCGTCTCCCAGTCGCCCTCGTTGCTGGGGATGGGCGTCGATGAGGACACCGCAGCCATCGTGGAGTCGGTGACCGACGATCAGGGACAGCGACAGTTGCTGCGCGTGCTGGGCAAGGGCGCGGTGACGATCATGGACCCCGCCTCGCTGGTCACGAACTCCTACGAAGCCAAGAGGTCCACGCCGATCCTGGCCAGCGGCATCGTGTTGCACGTCCTTCCCGAAGGCGCCAGGTTCGACCTCACCCGACGCGCCCTGGTGCCCTCGGAGCCGGCCGTCGATCCGCTCGAGGCGTCCGAGATCGCCGAGGCCGGCAAGGACCTGAGACAGATGGCACGAGACATCGCTGCCGGTGACGCCTCACCATCATCGCTGCGCCGTCGACTGAGCCGCTCCCGGTCCAGCCTTCGACTGGCCGCCCCCAAGCAAGGAGACCCCACGTGAGCGAACGCCCCACCCCCGATCTGACGATCCTCGAGACCCGGGTCTATCGCGGCGCCAACATCTGGTCCTATGACAAGGCGATCCATCTCGTCGTCGACCTCGGGTCCCTCGAGAAGTTCCCGACCAACACCATCCCCGGGTTCACCGACAACCTCCTGGCCTGTCTCCCGGGGCTGCGCGAGCACTCGTGCTCCCGAGGGCGCCGAGGCGGGTTCGTCGAACGTCTCGACGAGGGCACCTGGCTCGGCCACGTCGCCGAGCACGCGGCCCTGGCGCTCCAACAGGTGGTGGGTCACGACATCCGTCGCGGCAAGACCCGGCAGGTGAAGGGACAGCCCGGCCACTACAACGTGATCTTCGGGTACGTCGACGAGCAGGTCGGCCTGGCGGCCGCGAAACTCGCCGTACGCCTGGTCAACCACCTGGTCCAGGCGGATCCGGAACTCGACTGGGAGGTCGAACTCGAGGCGTTCATCCTGCGCGCCGAGCGGACCGCGTTCGGACCCTCGACCCAGGCCATCCTGGATGAGGCGGTCTCCCGCGACATCCCATGGATCAGGCTCAACCAGTACTCGCTGGTCCAGCTCGGCCAGGGAGTGCATGCGAAGCGCATCCGCGCGACCATGACCTCCGCGACCTCCGCCATCGCCGTCGACATCGCCTCCGACAAGGACCTCACGACTCGGTTGCTGGGTGCCGCCGGGCTGCCGGTTCCCAAGCAGGAGTCGGTGCGGACCGCCGACCAGGCCGTACGGGTGGCCGAGCGGATCGGGTACCCGGTCGTGCTCAAGCCCCTGGACGGCAACCACGGACGTGGCGTGTGCCTGGACCTGATGGACGAGGCCGACGTCCGTGAGGCCTTCGAGGTGGCCAAGGCGGAGTCGCGACGCGGCGTGATCGTGGTCGAGTCGCTCATCGTCGGCAAGGACTACCGCTGCCTGATCATCGACGGCCGGGTGGCCGCGATCGCGGAACGGGTTCCGGCCTCGGTCACCGGCGACGGCATCTCGACCATCGAGCAGCTCGTCGACACCGCCAACGCCGACCCGCGGCGCGGCGTGGGCCACGAGAAGGTGCTCACCCGCATCAAGATCGACGATGCAGCCGTCGCCAGGGTGCACGAGCAGGGCTTCGAGATGACCGACGTGCCACCCGAGGGCCTGATGGTCAAGCTTGCTCTGACCGGCAACATGTCGACCGGCGGCATCTCCATCGATCGCACCTTCGAGGCGCACCCGGAGAACGTCGAGATCGCCGAGGAGGCCGCCCGGATGGTCGGCCTCGACATCGCCGGCATCGACTTCATCTGTCCCGACATCACCGAACCCGTCCGCGAGACAGGTGGGGCGATCTGCGAGGTCAACGCCGCGCCGGGGTTCCGGATGCACACGCACCCGACGATCGGCGAGCCGCAGTTCATCGCCAAACCTGTGGTCGACATGCTCTTCCCGCCCGGCGCCACCTCGCGCATCCCGATCGTCGCGGTGACCGGTACCAACGGCAAGACGACGACCTCACGGATGATCTCCCACATCTTCAAGGGCATGGGCCGCAAGGTCGGGATGACCTCCACCGACGGCGTCGTGATCGACGAACGACTGGTGATCAGGGCCGATGCCTCGGGCCCGCGCTCGGCCCGCATGGTGCTCCAGAACCCCCGCGTCGACACCGCCGTCTTCGAGGTCGCTCGAGGCGGCATCCTGCGCGAGGGACTCGGGTACGAACGCAACGACGTGGCCGTGGTCCTCAACGTCCAGCCCGACCACCTGGGTCTGCGCGGGATCGACACCGTCGAGCAACTCGCCGATGTGAAAGCGGTCCTGGTCGAGGCCGTGCCGCGCGATGGCCATGCCGTCCTCAACGCCGATGACCCGCTGGTGCGGGAGATGCGGCGGCGCTGTTCGGGTCAGGTGGTCTGGTTCTCGATGGAGGAACCCGGATCGCAGACGCGCGACATGATCGACGCCCACTGCCGCCGTGGCGGCAAGGCGCTGGTGTTGAACCCCTCGGAGCGCGGCGAGATGATCGTGGTCAAGCACGGTCCCCGTGAGATGCAGTTGGCCTGGACCCACCTCCTGCCGGCGACGTTCAGCGGTCGTGCCCGGATGAACGTCCAGAACGCTCTGGCCGCCGCCGCGGCTGCCTTCGCCGCCGGGGCCCCGCTCCACGACATCCGGCAGGGGTTGCGGTCCTTCTCGACCAACTACTACCTCTCCCCCGGCCGCCTCAACGAGGTGGAGGTCAGCGGCGTCAACGTGATCGTCGACTACTGCCACAACGCCCCGGGCATGAGGATGCTCGGCGACTTCGTCGACCGGGTCGGCGACTCCATGGAGTCCGCTCACGAGTTGGCTCGGCCGTCCCGGATCGGGGTCATCGCGACGGCCGGCGATCGCCGCGACGAGGACATGCGCGAACTCGGCTACATCGCCGCACAGCACTTCGACGTCGTGATCGTCCGCGAGGACGTCGCACTGCGCGGTCGCGAGCGCGGTGAGGTCGCCGGCTTCGTTGCCGAGGGTGTCCGCAACGCCATGGCCGAAGGTTCACGCTGCAAGCAGGTCGAGCAGGTCCACGACGAGATCGACGCCGTCCGGCACGCGATGTCGCGCTCCAACAAGGGCGACCTGGTCGTCATCTGCGTCGACAAGCACGCCGAGGTCATGACCGAGTTGGAGAACTGGTCGCCCCAGGCTCAGGCGGGAGCGGGCGTGAGTGCCGACGCACCGGCGGCCGACCCGGACTATCAGGCGGCCCCGCCTGCGGAGGCCTGAACCTTCGCCGCCAGCGTTTCGGGGCTGTCGGGGGAACCCTGGTGCTCGGCGATCCAGTCGTAGGCCTCCTGGCGCTGCGCGTGGCACATCAGGCCCACGACGTCGCCGCTCAATGCCTGCCCCACCAGCGCGGAGAGACAGTCGACCTCGGTCGGATAGGCCGGGACACCGCTCACGCCCACCCGCTCCGCACCGGCCCGCATCAGAGCGTCCAACTCCTCTGTCGTACGACCCCGCAGATAGCGCTCCTTGTGGCCGATCGCGATCACGTCGGCGTCACGCGCCGCGATCTCACCGATCATCTCGATGAGGTCGTCGGTGCGATCGCCCACGACCCCGATCCCGAGCAGGATGCGCGACCCGGGAGCCCGGACCCCGTCCATCACCTCGAGCAGCGCTTCGAGCCCGGCCTCGTTGTGCGCGAGATC
>JBFIDC010000088.1:0-10908 GCA_041581495.1 Nocardioides sp.
ACTTCGGTTTGGCTGCGGGCATCACCGAGATCAGGGCGCTGACCCACCTCGACAACTACCCCTCCATCGAGGTCGCGCGCCGGATCGGGATGCGTCACCTGGGCCAGACCGAGGATTGGTACGACGAACCTTCCGAGCACTTCATCGTGCCGTGAGTCGGGCGCTCCCCCCGGGGTAGACCCCGAGACGAGGTCAGGGTCGAACCGGGGATCGGCCGGGAGTCCTCCCCGATGCGCTCGGGCGGCCGCCGCAGCAGGCTGGACGCATGATCGAAGTCAGCCACCTGTCCCGTACCTACGGCGGCGTCCATGCCGTCGACGACGTCACCTTCACCGCCAAGCCCGGCCGGGTCACCGGCTTCCTCGGGCCCAACGGCGCCGGCAAGTCCACGACCATGCGCGTCATGGTCGGACTGACGCCGCCGAGCGCGGGCACCGCCACCGTCTTGGGCCGCCGCTTCGCCGACCTGCCGAATCCGGGTCGTGAGGTCGGCGTCCTCCTCGATGCCTCCGCCCAGCACGCCGGGCGCACCGGCCGCGAGACGTTGCGCATCGCGGCCCGCACCATGGGCCTCCCGCGCTCGCTGGCCGACGCGACCCTCGAACGGGTGGGCCTCACACCCACCGAGGCGTCGCGCCGAGTTCGCAACTACTCCCTCGGCATGCGCCAACGTCTCGGCATCGCGACCGCCCTGCTGGGCAACCCCGAGGTCCTCATTCTCGACGAACCGGCCAACGGGCTGGACCCGGCGGGAATCCGGTGGATGCGCGACCTGCTGCGCGGGTTCGCCGACCAGGGCGGCACCGTGCTGCTCTCCTCGCACCTGCTGCACGAGATCGAGGTGATCGCCGACGATCTCGTCGTGATCGGCCAGGGCCGCATCGTGGCCCAGGGAACCAAGGCCGAGCTGCTGGCCAGCGCCGGCACCTTGGTGCGCACGACGTCCCCCACCGAACTCGCCCAGGCGCTGACGGCGTCCGGGATCGCTGTCACCCGAGCCGACGACGGCGCCCTGCGCGCCGACGCCGAGGCCGAGCAGGTCGGTCTGATCGCGTTCGCCGCCGGCATCCCACTGCGCGAACTGCGGCCGGCCGATGGCGCCGGCCTGGAGGAGATGTTCCTCGAACTCACCGCAGAGACCTCACGTGAAGGAGTTGCCGCATGACCGCACTGACCCTCTCGAAGCAGAATCGGCCGACCCAGGATCGACCGACGCAGGCGGCATCGGCCACCCCCCGCCGCCCCCAGCCGGATCGCATCCCGTTCCACCGCATCCTGAACGTCGAGTTCACCAAGATGTTCAACACCCGCTCGGGGTTCTGGCTGATGGTCAGCATCGTGGCCTCGGCCGTCCTCGCGACGGCCGCGGTGATCGCCTTCGCGCCGGAGACCGAGCAGACCTACGACACCTTCGGTGCCGCGATCGGCTTCCCGATGGTCGTCATCTTGCCCATCATCGCGGTCTTGTCGGTGACCAGTGAATGGAGCCAACGCAGCGGGCTGACGACGTTCACCCTGGTCCCCCACCGTGGCCGGGTCCTGGGAGCGAAGCTGACCGTCTCTGTGCTGGTCGGCGCCGCCTCGATCCTGATCGCCCTAGGCATCGGGGCCCTGGGGAACCTGCTCGGAGCCGCCATCATCGGCATCGACCCCGTGTGGGACATCTCGGTCAACCAGGCCGGATCGATCATGCTGGGCAACGTGCTGGGCCTGATCTTCGGCTTCGCACTCGGGGTGCTGATTCGCAACTCCCCCGGCGCCCTGGTGGCCTACTTCGTCTTCTACTTCGTGCTGTCGGGCCTCACCACCTTGCTGGCGGCCAGCCAGGACTGGTTCCGGGACGCCCAGCCCTGGGTGGACTTCAACTTCACTCAGGGCACCTTGTTCGAGGGCGATCTCAGTGGCGAGCAGTGGGCCAATCTGGGTGTCTCGAGTGTGATCTGGGTGCTGATCCCGCTGATCGCGGGACTGGTCCTGGTCCGGCGCAGCGAGGTCAAGTAGCCAGACCCGGTCGAGGACTAGACAGAGCCCCTCAGAAGCGGCTTCACGCCCACGCGTGGAGCCGCTTCGCTTAGCCTGGGAGTGTGAATTTGAGCGGGGTCGGCCGGTGTGGTCGGATGTGTCGTTGCCGTCTCAGCCATCGCTAACGGGGATTCCTTCATGACTCGAGGTACCTCACGCCCGGGCCCAGCCCCGCGCCGTCGGGTTTCCTTGGCTGCGCTCTCGGCGGCGTTCGGCCTGGTCGTCACCATCTTGGCGCTGCCGGCGCCGGTCGCGGCCGACGAGAACTCCTGGCCCGGCTTCGCCTCGGAACAGACCGCTGTCAGCGCGCGCAAGGGTGGGGTCGACACGAGCATCGGTGCCTTCGAATGCCGCCTGCTCGGTCGGGCCTTCGTCTCCGATCGCGACTGCGCGCGCACCCGCTGCATCCGCGGCGCGGTGCCGTTCAAGGAGTCGCACGATGCCGAGATGTGCACGCTGCGCGGCCAGGTCATGCACGGCTACGGCGCTCCCGTGGACTTCAGGCGCTGCAAGGCGCTGGGGCGTCGCTGGATCCATCAGGTGAACTGGTGCGCCTCCAACCCACAGCGCACCAGAGCGATCATCTGGTCGGCGCCACAGTGCAAGGCCAAGAACTTCACCTACGTCACGATCCGGCAGTCCGATGGCGGGCTCTATGACCAGTGTCTGAAACCCAGCCGGGTTCGCAAACTCAAGGCCATCGCCAAGCGCCGCGACACCACCGTGGGCTACGAGGCCGCGCGGCGGTCGCGACTCCAGTGCTCCTACCTGCCCCGCCACCGCTTCCGCAACGGTCTGTGCGTGAAGACCTCGAAGAAGCAGGGTCCGATGGGTGGCACCGTGATGATCGGTGACTCGATCACCTGGCGGGGAACCGACGAGCTCGCGCGGTTGCGGAAGGACATCACCATCGATGGCTTCCCCGGTCGCAACTTCCGCAAACTGATGCCGCGGCTCAACTGGTTCCGGGCCGACCACGGGCAGCCGACCGGCTTCATCCTGGCGCTCGGCACCAACGGCGTACAGACCAAGGTCGGGCGCAAGTCCCTCGCTCGCGCGATGGACACGCTGCCGGCATCAACCACGGTGATGCTGGTCGCCCCCTACCGGGCCAGCCGCGCGAACCCACCGGTGCGCGCCGGCTTCACCCGGAAGTACGAGAAGTGGATGCGCAAGCTCGCAGCCGATCGCCCCAACACCTGCTTCGCCGACTGGCCCAAACTCGTGACCAAGCACCCGCGGATCCTCGGCGACGGCGTCCACCCCACTCACCAGTTCGAGGGCGCCTGGGCCAAGTGGATCTCACGCCAGTGGGACCGCTGCCAGCAATCCTGAGTGTGAGCGACCCCGCGCGACGTCATATCAATCACGTCCCAGACGTGTCGGGCGCCACGGCGGGGCCGGTGGATTCGCACTAGCGTCGATCGGGTGTCTTCTCCCGAGCCCCACCGACCACTCCCCCACCACCTCTCACGCCTCCTCTCACGCCTCGCGGTCCTCGCTCTCACGGTGGCGCTGACCATCGTTGTCACACCGGCCCCGGCCCAGGCGGCTGTGAGCGGGTCGGCCTCGGCCAGCGACCTCACGCTGCGCAACACCTGCCAGCGCCACCCGATCGACTACACCGTCACCGTCGGCCCCGGCACGACCCATTGGAAGCTCAAGATCACCGTGTTCGCCCCCGGGGGCGGCAAGTCCGAGGGCTTCGATCTGTCGTCCTCGAGCCAGTCACCGACCGAGGGCACCGTCCACTACTTCATCTGTGGCTCGAGCACGCCCGGCGCGTACACGATTCTCGGCCAGGGCTCCTACCAGACGGTCCCGGCCGTCAACCTCCCCATGGAGTTCCCCGACAGCACCTTCACGGTCCGCCGCACTCAGACCCGCACCAAAGTCCAGACCACGCAGGTGAACCGCAACACGTTCCGCCTCGTCGCGAAGGTCAAGGCGCACCGGGCTCGGGGCTACCGGCCTCTGAACGGCGCCAGCGTCGTCTTCCAACGCCGGGTCGAGGGGAAATGGCGCAAGGTCCACGGCTCGCGGACCTTCACCGACCACGGGGTGGCCAAGTACGTCGTCAAGGCCCCGCGCGGGAGCAAGATCCGGGCCGTGACCCGCCAGTCGGGCTACCTCGCGGGCTCGGTCTCCGCAGCCAAGCGCCTGCGCTGATCACCCACGACTGAAACCAGTTGCGGCGCCGACCGGATCATCCGGTCAGCGCCGCAGCGGTGGATCGACGACGGGGCGAGGCTCAGCGAGTCGCGGTGCCCTCGGTGTAGTCGGCGTCGTGCGACTTCACCCACGCCATGAGCTTGCGCAGCTCGCGGCCGGTCTTCTCGATCGGGTGCTGCTCGCCCTTCTGGCGGAAGGCGGTGAACTCCGGCGACCCGTTGTCCATGTCGCTGATGAAGCGCTCGGCGAACGAGCCGTTCTTGATGTCGGCCAGGACCGCCTCCATGTTGGTCTTCACCTCGGGGGTGATGACCCGCGGGCCGGAGACGTAGTCACCGAACTCGGCGGTGTCGGAGACCGACCACCGCTGCTTGGCGATGCCGCCTTCATACATCAGGTCGACGATCAGCTTGAGCTCGTGCAGGCACTCGAAGTAGGCGACCTCGGGCTGGTATCCGGCTTCGGTCAGCACCTCGAAGCCATACATCACCAACTGGGACGCGCCGCCGCAGAGGACGGCCTGCTCGCCGAAGAGGTCGGTCTCGGTCTCTTCGGTGAACGTGGTCTTGATGCCGCCGGCGCGCAGGCCACCGATGGCCTTGGCGTAGGAGAGCGCGAGCGGCCAGGCGTTGCCCGACGGGTCCTTCTCGACGGCCACCAACACGGGGACGCCGCGGCCGTCGACGTACTCGCGACGAACCAGGTGGCCGGGACCCTTGGGGGCGACCATGAACACATCGACGCCATCGGGCGGGGTGATGTAGCCGAAGCGGATGTTGAATCCGTGGCCGAAGACCAGCGTGTCGCCGGCGGTCAGCGCGGGGGCGATCTCCTCGGCGTACAGCTTCCGCTGGTGCTGGTCGGGGGCGAGGATGACGATGACGTCCGCCTCTTCTGCCGCCTCGGCGGGCGTGAGCACGCGCAGGCCTTCGGCCTCCGCCTTGGGCCGGCTCGCCGAGCCCGGCTGCAGGCCGACGCGCACATCGACGCCGGAGTCGCGCAGGCTCAGGGCGTGGGCGTGGCCCTGGCTGCCGTAGCCGATCACCGCCACGTTCTTGCCCTGGATCAGGGACAGGTCGGCGTCATCGTCGTAGAACATCTCAGCCACGGGGGCTTCTCCTCTGGTCGTTGTCTCGCGTTTTCACATGGACTGGTCGGGCGTTTCTGATGCTTGTCGGGTGCTGCAACGGCTGACAGGTGCCAGTTTCCCCGGTCAGCCGGGGAAACTGTCAGCCCACGGCCGGGGGCGCCGGGATCGGCACCGGCCGCAGGGAACGTTCTGAGATCGACCGGGAACCGCGGCCGATGGCGACCATCCCGGACTGCACGAGCTCACGGATCCCGAAGGGCTCCATGATCCTCAAGAAGTCCGCGATCTTGCCGGCGTTGCCGGTGACCTGGACGGTGATCGCGTCGCTGGCCACGTCGATGACCTTGGCCCGGAACAACTGGACTGTGTCGAGCACCTGACCGCGGGTCTGGGTGGTGGCGGCGACCTTGACCAGCACCAGCTCACGGGTCACCGACGTCTCGCGGTCGAGCTCGACGATCTTGATCACCTCGACGAGCTTGTTGAGCTGTTTGGTCACCTGTTCGAGCGGTGACTCCTCGACGTTGACCACGATCGTCATCCGCGACACCTCAGGTGACTCGGTCGGACCGACGGCCAGCGACTCGATGTTGAAGCCGCGCCGGCTGAACAGGCCGGCGATCCGGGCCAGGACGCCGGGCTTGTTCTCCACGAGGACCGACAGAGTGTGTCTCGACATCAGAGATCATCCTCATCGAATTGGGGCGCGAGGTCGCGCGCGTACTTGATCTCGTCGTTGCTGGTGCCCGCGGCGACCATCGGCCACACCATGGCGTCGCGGTGCACCCGGAAGTCAACGACCACCGGGACGTCGTTGATCTCCATCGCCTTGGCGATGGTCGCGTCGACCTCGCTGGGCGAGTCGCAGGCCAAGCCGACGCAGCCGTAGGCCTCGGCGAGCTTCACGAAGTCCGGGATCCGCTTGGACTGGAGGTCGGTGTTGGAGTAGCGCTCGTTGTAGAACAGCGTCTGCCACTGGCGCACCATCCCCAGCGACTCGTTGTTGATGATCGCCACCTTGATCGGGATGTCGTTGATCGCGCAGGTGGCCAACTCCTGGTTGGTCATCTGGAAACAGCCGTCGCCGTCGATCGCCCAGACCGTCGAGTCGGGCATCCCGACCTTGGCGCCCATCGCTGCCGGGACGGCGAAGCCCATGGTGCCAAGTCCGCCGGAGTTGATCCAGGTGCGCGGGTTCTCGTACCCGACGAAGTGCGCAGCCCACATCTGGTGCTGCCCGACGCCTGCGGTGTAGATCGTCTCGGGACCGGCGATCGATCCCAGCCGCTCGATGACGTACTGCGGGGAGAGCCCCTCGTCCGGGGTCTCGTAGCCGATCGGGTAGGTGTCCTTCACGCCGGCCAAGAAGGCGACCCAGGCCTCGTAGTCGCCGGTGTGACCCTGCTCCTGCTCGGCACGCAGCGAGACCAGCAGGTCGGTGATGACCTCGCGCACATCACCGACGATCGGAACGTCGGTGAACCGGTTCTTGCCGATCTCGGCGGGGTCGATGTCGGCGTGGATCACCTTGGCACCCGGGGCGAAGGAGTCGAGATTGCCGGTGACCCGATCATCGAAGCGGGCGCCGAGGCTGATGATGAGGTCGCTCTTCTGGAGCGCCGCGACCGCAGCGACCGTCCCGTGCATGCCGGGCATACCGAGGTGTTGGGGATGGCTGTCGGGGAAGGCGCCCCGGGCCATCAGCGTGGTCACCACGGGCATCCCGGTGAGCACGGCCAGCTCGGCGAGTTCCTTGGACGCCGCGGCCCGGATGGTCCCGCCGCCGACATAGAGAACCGGGCGGCGCGACTCCAGCATGAGCCTGGTGGCTTCACGGATCTGCTTGGCATGCGGCCGGGTGGTCGGGCGGTAGCCGGGCAGATGCAGCTCGGTCGGCCACTCGAAGTCGGTCATCGCCTGCAGCGCCGACTTCGCGATGTCGAGGAGCACCGGCCCGGGACGGCCCGTCGAGGCGATGTGGAACGCCTCGGCCACGCGCTGCGGGATCTCATCGGGGTCGGTGACCAGGAAGTTGTGCTTGGTGATCGGCATCGTGATGCCGCGGATGTCCGCCTCCTGGAAGGCGTCGGTCCCGATCATCGAGGCCCCCACCTGGCCGGTGACGGCAACCATGGGCACCGAGTCCATGTGCGCATCGGCGATGGGGGTGACCAGGTTGGTGGCACCCGGCCCCGAGGTGGCCATGCACACCCCCACCCGGCCGGTCGCCGACGCATAGCCCTGCGCCGCGTGACCGGCGCCCTGCTCGTGGCGGACCAGGATGTGCCTGATCTTGGAGTCCATCAAGGGGTCGTAGGCCGGGAGGATCGCGCCGCCGGGGATGCCGAAGATGTGCTCGACTCCGGCGGCCTCCAACGACGTGACCAGGCTCTGTGCCCCAGTGATGTTGCCGGTGTTGTTGCCGGTGTTCTGCTCGCTCATCGTGGTTCTAACTCTCCTGCTGCAGGGAAGTGCTCGTACTCATGAAAAAACCCCTCGGTGCCTGGCAGCGAGGGGCGACGCGTCGGAGGGATCGCGGAAGGATCGATCAGCCGGCGCGTCGGCTGGGTACGAGAAGCGTGTGCCGCATGCGACCACGGTATCCCGCGAGGCCGAAGGCGTCATCTGCTGGGTTCACCGTCCCAGGATACGGGATGGCCGTCTCGTCATGTGTCACGGCCCTGAGAGGTGCACAGGCACGCCTTGTTGCCGTGTCGATCCGCGAGCACCCAGAACGCCGGAGCCGCCTCGTCGCTGACCACGGTGCCGCCGGCGGCGATCGCGGCGGCCAAGCGCTGCTCGACCACCTCGGGCGGAACGACCACGTCGTAGTGGAACCGCTGCGGGGCCTCTCCCATGGCCGAGGGCGCCTCCTGGAACCACAGGGCGGCCCGGTGACCCGCGGGGTCCTCGAGCTGTCGCCCCTCATAGGTGGTCTTGTAATCGAGCACGGCCGCCCAGAAGTCTCGGACGTCTGCCGCATCGGGAACGTCGAGGGCGATCTCGAGGGCCGTGGTGGTCTCGGGAGCGGAGGCGATGCCGAGTTCGGCGGCGATCTCGCTGATGCGGCGGGCCAGGTTGATGTCGCGACTGGTCAGGCCACCCACGTCGTGACTGACCAGGCGCAGATAGACACTCGGATAGCTCAGGTCGAGATCGGGGTGGTGGTCGGCCTCCTCGGCCACCTCGCCGATGCGCTGGGCGAAGTCGAGTCCCGCCACGAAGTTGCCGGTCCGGAAGCGTGCGTGGAGCACACCCACCAGCACCCGCCAGTCGTCGAGCCCGGCTGATCGCACCTCGGGATAGGTCAGCACCCGCTTGGGGTCCTCGGTCATGGCGGCACCACCGTTCCTCTCGGCCAACGACCCGACACTCGCACATCAGGATCCTCCACCGCACCGGTCCCGCAGCGCCATAGGGTCCGGGGCATGACGCGAGCCCGGGCCTGTCATGCGGCGACCGCTGTGGTGGCCTGGACAGCGATCGTTGTGCAGTTGGTGCTGGTCATCCAGGGCGGCGCCATTCTCGACGAGGTGAATCCGCCGACGCTCCCCCTGCGGGTGGGCCGCTTCTTCTCCTATTTCACCATCCAGAGCAACATCCTCGTGGCCGTGACGGCGACCCAACTCGCTCGCAACCCCGGGCGCGATGGGACGTGGTGGCGGCCGGTTCGGCTGGCAGCCCTGGTCGGCATCACCGTCACCGGCGTCGTGCACTTCTTCCTGCTGCGCCCCCTGTTGGACCTGGACGGCGCCGACTTCGTCGCCGACAAGCTGTTGCACATGGTCGTGCCCGTCATCGCCATCGCCTGCTGGGCCGTCTTCGGGCCCCGGCCCCGGGTCACCTGGCGTGAGATCGGGTTGGCCCTGTGCTGGCCGCTGGTGTGGCTGGCCTGGACGCTGATCATGGGAGCGGCCAGCGGTTGGTACCCCTACCCCTTCCTCGACCATCGTGAAGACGGTGGAGCGATCGGAGTCGTGGTGACCAGCATCGGCATCACCGCCTTCTTCCTCGTCCTGTTCGTGCTGGCCAGGTGGATCGACCAGCGGACTCAGCCCGCCCCGCGAGTCGCTGCCGACTAGCCGAGGCGCTGGGAGACCACGCCGCGGCCACCGTCGACCTTCACCGTGGCCGACGCACCGTTGATCAGCGGCAGAAACGGCTGCGTGTGGCCGATATCGGTGTCGAGCACGATCGGGACCTCGAGCATCCCGAGGGCGTCGATCACGGCCTCGTGCTGGGTCATCTTCTCCGCGTCCGGGGCCGCTGTTCGTCCGATCAGCACCCCGCTGGCGTGGTCGAACCAGCCGGCGAGGCGCAGCCCGTGCAACTGACGGGCCACGTCGTAGGCGCCGTGTTCGCAGGCCTCCACATAGACGAGCAGACCCTCCTCGGCGTGCCGCTCCCCAAAGCCGCGTACGTCGGCGTACGGCGTGCCGGCCAGGGGCGAGACGACCTCGAGGCAGCCACCGATCAGTACGCCGGACATCTCCACGTCTCCGCCGCCGAGGACCGACCACCTCGTCGGGCGGTCGAGCGTCATCGTGGCGACCTCGGGGTCGCTGACGTAGTCGTCCCAACCCTGCCGGGTCCGCCCCGGACTGGTTTGGGTCAGCGGACCGGCGGTCGCCGAGGCGACATCAACCCAGTGCAGGAGCCCCGCGGGCGCGGCGTAGGCGGAATCGGCGAGGTTCCCCCCGTGCAAGGTGGCCCACCCGGTGCGCAGGGTCAGCGGCAGCGCCACCGTGCAGATGTCACTCCAGCCGACCAGCCACGTGGGCTCGGCCTCGCCGAGCGCGTCCCAGTCGATCTGGTCGAGCAGGTCGATCGAGGTCTCCCCGCCCCACGGAGGAACCACGGCAGCCACCAACGGGTCGCTCAGCATCGCCACGAGTTCGGCGGCACGCTGCTCCTTGGGCGCCGAGACGACCCGGTCATCGGCCATGCATTCACCCACGACCACCTCGAACCCGCGCGCCCGCAGCGCGGCGATGGACGCCTCGATCCGTGGCCACAGAGCAGCCGATACCCCACTGGACGGCGAGGTGACCGCGATGCGGTCACCCGGCTTCAGCGGAGCCGGGAAGCGCGTCATGGGTTCACGATGTCAGTTCGCGCAGGACCTCGCGAACGGATTCGATGCCGCTGCTGACCTCGCCGAACGATGTCGAGAGCGGCGAGAGACCGATCCGCAGTCCGTTGGGGTCGCGGTAGTCGGGAATCACGTCCCGCTGCCACAAGGTGGCGGTCACCTCGCGCATGAGCGGGTGGTTGAGCGTGACGTGGCTGCCTCGCTGCTCACTGATCCGCGGTGAGGCCACCTGGACTCCCAGCGGCACCAGAACCTCATCGGTGAGCGTGAGGGCGAATTCGGTGAGGGCCACGGACTTGGCCCGGACCTCCTCGATCCCCGCATCATCGATCAGGGCGAGCATGTCTTGGAGAGCCAGCATGCCCATGATCGCTGGAGTGCCCGACAGGAAGCGGCGGATGCCGGGCGCCGGCGCGTAGGCCGGTCCCATCAGGAACGGGTCGTCCGCACCGATCCAGCCCTGAATGGGTTGGGTCATCTCCTCGTGGTGGCGCTCGGCGACGTAGCAGAACGCCGGAGAGCCGGGGCCGCC
>JBFIDC010000089.1:0-10906 GCA_041581495.1 Nocardioides sp.
CCATGGTGGTCACCGCACTCGGCCTGCTGCTGGGGAACCGTGCGGACTCCGGAGCCGTGCGCACCGGCGCGAAGACCGCGCGAGTTGAGGGCGTTGTCGACGTCGCCTGCCTGCAGGAGTTCGCCGAGGCAGTCGAGGACGGCGGGGGAGAGGTCGAGGACGGGCGCGTCCTCCTGGCACGCAACGTCTCGGCCGAGGGACGCTCCCGGGCCTTCCTCGGCGGCGCATCGGTCCCGGTCGTCAAGCTCGCCGAGGTCGCCGAGACCCTCGTGGCCGTGCACGGACAATCCGATCAACATCGACTGCTGCGTCACCGCGCACAACGCGAGGCACTCGACAGGTTCGGCGGCCCCGAGTTGGAGCGTTTGTCCAACGCTTACGCAGATCTCTACCAACGACTCTCGACAACCCAACAGGAGTTGGACGAGGTCACCTCCACCGCTCGGGAGCGAGCCCGGGAGGCCGATGTGCTCCGCTTCGGACTCGCCGAGGTGGAGGCCGTCGACCCGTCCGCGGGCGAAGACGTGGCCCTGGCCGCCGAAGAGTCACGTCTCGGTTTCGCCGACACCTTGCGGACGGCTGCACAGTCAGCACGGACCGCCCTGTCGAGCGACGACGGCGCATCCGACGCACTGTCGGCGGCCTCATCGGCCCGAGCCCTGCTCGAGGGTGTTCGTGATCATGACCCCGAGGCCGGGGCGCTCGCGGATCGGCTGGCTGAGATCACCTACTTGCTCTCCGATGTCGCGGCCGACGTCGCGTCGTATGCGTCGCGTCTCGAGGCGGACCCGACCCGGCTCGCGGTCGTCTCCGAACGCAGGGCTGCGCTGACCGGCTTGACCCGCAAGTACGGCGAAACGATCGACGAGGTGCTCGAGTGGGCCTCCCGCTCGGCCGGACGACTGCTCGAACTCGAGGGCACCGACGAACGGATCGAGCAACTGCGAGCCGAGCAGCGGCAACTGCGTGCCGCACTAGGCGCCGCGGCCCACGAGCTCTCCCAAGCCCGCACTGCCGCCGCGACTCGCCTCGGCGCCCAGGTGTCAGATGAACTCGCGTTGCTCGCCATGCCTGATGCCACCGTGCGAGTCGAGGTGTCTCAGACCGAGTCCGAGCCCAGCCCCGAAGGTGCCGACGGTCCCCTTCAGGTCGGCGACCGCTGGTTGCGCTACAACTCCAGCGGCGTCGATGACGTCGAATTCCTGCTCGCCGCCAACCTCGGCAGCGAGGCGCGTCCGCTGCACAAGGGTGCCTCCGGCGGTGAACTCTCCAGGGTGATGCTCGCCCTCGAGGTCGCCCTCGCCGGAACGAGTCCGGTGCCCACCTTCGTCTTCGACGAGGTCGATGCCGGTGTCGGCGGTGCCGCGGCCGTGGAGGTCGGGCGCCGGCTGGCCGAGTTGGCCCGCACCGCTCAGGTGCTGGTGGTCACCCACCTGCCCCAGGTGGCTGCCTTCGCCGATCGCCACGTGCTGGTGCAGAAGTCGGATGACGGATCCGTGACCAGTTCGGGCCTCACGGTGCTCGACGACGCGGGTCGGGAGAGCGAGTTGTCCCGCATGCTGGCCGGTCTCAGCAACTCCGACACGGCGCTGGCACACGCTCGAGAACTCCTCGAGGTGGCGGGTCCGGCGCGCTCCCTGGGAGCACCGGATTGGGATGGTGGGCGGGGGTGAAGTTCAACGCACGCCGCGCCAACTTCGAGGGCCTACCCGGCCTGGTGGGAACCGCGCGGGTCGCTCGACGGGCCGCTGAGGTCTCTCGGGTGATCCGCAGCGGCGACATCGTGGTGCTCGACCATCACGATCTCGACCGCGACAGCGCTCAACGACTCATCGATGCGGGAGTCCAGGCGGTCATCAACGCCTCGGCAATGATCTCCGGACGCTATGCCAACCTCGGGCCGGAACTGCTGGCAGAAGCGGGGGTGACCATGGTGGATCGCATCGGTCCCGACGGCTGGGGAGCCATCGCCAATGGCAAGCCGATCCGACTTCACGAGGGTGCGGTCTACTCCGGTTCCGAACCGGTGGCCAAGGGTCGGGTCGTGGCTCTGGCCGACCTGCGACAAGAGATGGAACAAGCGCGGTCGGGTCTGTCGGCCCAACTGGAGACGCTGACCCACAACACCAGTGATTTCGTGCAGCGAGAACAAGACATGCTGCTCGACGGCCGCGGTCTGCCCTCGCTGCACACGCCGTTGGTGGGCCGCGCCGCGCTGATCGTGGCCAGCGTTCAGCACACGTCGATGACCCATCTGCGTCGCTTCGTGCGTGAGCGCGATCCGGCCATCTTCGCGGTCGGAACCGCGGCCGATGACCTCATCGGTTTCGGTTGGGTCGCCGACATCGTGGTCGCTGCGGCAGCCGACCCTGATTCGGTCCCGTCGGTCGATGCCCTGCGGGCGGCGCGAGACGTCGTTCTTCTCAGCAGGCCCGGGGCCGCCTCCGACGAGTCCGAGGCGGTCTTGGCCATTGAACGTCTCGGCATCTCCCCGGCCCTCGTCGAGACGACAGCGACACCGGAGGACATCGCGCTCCTCCTCGCCGAGTACCACGACGCATTCCCGCTGATCGGTGTCGGCCTGACCGCGCGCCTGGAGGACTTCTTGGATCGCCGTGCCGGTGGTCTGGCGAGCACGTTCGCGACCCGGCTCAAGGTCGGTTCCCGCCTCGTCGATGCCTCCGCCATCCCGCGGTTGCACACCAGTGGCACCTCGACGGCGACCGTCGTCGGCCTCCTCTCGGTGGGGCTCGCGGCCGTGGGCGCAGCGATCGCCGCGACGCCGGCCGGCAACGAGTGGTTCTCGGCACTCCTGGATCAACTGGGGTCGTTGTTGTGAATCGCTTGCGACGACACGTGGTGGCGGTGGTGGCCGGGCTCTTGGCCCTGGCCGTCGGGATCGCCCTCGGTGGGGGGCCGCTGAGCTACGTGAGCAGTTCATCAGGCACGTCCTCCCCAGCCGCCGAACCCGAGGACACGAGCCCGAACCAGGGGTCCGACCTCACGCCCGAAACAGCGCTCTATGCCGACGCCTTCACCGAACTCGTGGCCGAACGCGCCTATGCCGATGCGCTCTTGGGTCACCCCACGGCGATCCTGGTGGCCCCCGGCGTGGATCAGGACTTCGTCGACACCATGGTCGCCGAGGTCCGCCGTGGCGGTGGGGGCCTCACCGGCGTTTTCACCCTCGCCGATACAGCAACCGACACCGGTGGAGCCTCTTTGGTTGACAAGCTGGGAAGCCAGTTGGTGACCCAACTCGACGACACGCGACTCGACCCGGCGGCGCCGACCTACGAACGGTTCGGGCAACTGTTGGGCCTGGCCATCAGCACCCCTGCCAAGGGCGGCCTGAGGACCAGCGAATCGGCGGCGACCATCCGTGAGAGCCTGATCACCGCCGAGCTTCTTGATGCTCCTCGAGAGGCTCGGATGGCGCCGTTGGTGCTGGTGCTCATGCCGCCGACACCGCAGACGGATGACGAGGAGGCCGGCGATGCTCTCCTGGCCCAGGCCGCGGTCTACAACTCGGTTCTCGTGGGGCTCAAGGCGAACTCGGTCGGAGTCGTGGCCCTTGCTGACGCGGCGTCTGCGCGCGACGGCTTGCTCTCACTGCTGCGTCAGGACCCCGGTGTCACCGCGCAGATCGTGACGGTCGATGGTGCCGAGTCCAGCGTCGGCCGAGTCAGCGCAGTGCTGTCCTTGATCGCCAGTCTGCACACCAGCGCCGGGGCCTTCGGTCCGGCGGGTGCCGATGGGGCACCGCCGCTTCCAGAGGCCCCCTGAGGTCGCGCTGCTCGGTTCGGGACACACCTGGTCGCGGACGACTCGGCGAGTCGCGGGCCTCGACGTCACGACCGCGGCACCGGACCTATAAGATGGAGGTCCATGAAGCCCCCCATGCCCGCCAAGCATGTGTTTGTCACCGGAGGGGTCGCCTCTTCGCTCGGTAAGGGCCTCACGGCCTCGAGTCTGGGTCGACTGCTGCGCTCGCGCGGACTCCGAGTGACGATGCAGAAGCTGGACCCGTATCTCAACGTGGATCCCGGGACGATGAACCCGTTCCAGCACGGCGAAGTGTTCGTGACCAACGACGGGGCTGAGACCGACCTCGACATCGGACACTACGAGCGCTTCCTCGACACCGACCTGGGGCAGATCGCCAATGTGACCACCGGTCAGGTCTATTCGAGCGTGATCGCCAAGGAACGGCGAGGCGACTACCTCGGCGACACCGTCCAGGTCATTCCGCACATCACCAACGAGATCAAAGAACGCATCTTGGCGATGGGATTGCCCCGCGAGGGCGAGGACCCCATCGATGTCGTGATCACCGAGGTGGGCGGAACCGTCGGTGACATCGAGTCGCTGCCGTTCCTCGAGGCCGCGCGCCAGGTTCGCCACGACATCGGCCGGGACAACTGCTTCTTCCTGCACATCTCGCTGGTGCCCTACATCGCGCCCTCGGGTGAACTCAAGACCAAGCCGACCCAGCACTCGGTGGCGGCGCTGCGCCAGGTCGGTATCCAGCCCGACGCCGTCGTGTGTCGCGCCGATCGGGAACTGCCTGAGTCGATCAAGCAGAAGATCTCGCTGATGTGTGACGTCGACGAGGAGGCCGTCGTCACCGCGGCCGATGCGCCCTCGATCTATGACATCCCCAAGGTGCTGCACCGCCAGGGACTTGACGCCTACGTCGTCCGCAGGCTCGGTCTGCCCTTCCGTGACGTCGACTGGACCCTGTGGGACGACCTGCTCCGCCGGGTGCACCACCCGCAAGAAGAGGTCACCATCGCGCTGGTGGGCAAGTACGTCGATCTGCACGATGCCTACCTCTCGGTCGGTGAGGCATTGCGCGCCGGCGGGTTCGCACACGAGGCGAAGGTCAACATCCGGTGGATTCCCTCCGATGAGTGCGCCACGCCTCAGGGTGCGTCCCGCCACCTGAATGACGTCGATGCCATCTGCGTCCCCGGCGGGTTCGGGGTCCGTGGACTCGAAGGCAAGATCGGCGCCTTGACCTACGCGCGACACAACCGGATCCCCACGCTCGGCCTGTGCCTGGGTCTGCAGTGCATGGTCATCGAGTACGCCCGTTCGGTGGCCGGACTCGAGAAGGCCGACTCGACCGAGTTCGACCCGGACAGCCCGGAACCGGTGATCGCCACGATGGCCGAGCAGACCGCCTATGTCGAAGGGGCCGGAGATCTGGGCGGCACCATGCGCCTCGGGTTGTATCCAGCGGCGCTCAAGGCCGGTTCGATCGTCCGTGAGGCCTACGGCGAGGAGACCATTCAGGAGCGGCATCGGCACCGCTACGAGGTCAACAACACCTACCGCGACCAACTCGAGGAGTCGGGGTTGGTCTTCTCCGGCACCTCTCCCGACAACAACCTCGTGGAGTTCGTGGAGTTGCCGCGTGAGGTGCACCCCTTCTATGTCTCCACGCAGGCCCACCCGGAGTTGCGGTCGCGTCCGACTCGACCGCACCCTTTGTTCGCGGGTCTGGTGGGGGCTGCGATCGAACGTCAGAAGGAACTGCGGTTCCCCATCGAGGTCGAGACAGCGGTCACGGCTGACGAAGACTAGGGCGGCCTGGCGCTGGTCCGCCGGTGCCCTAGCCGTCAGGCCGTTGCCGTCAGGCAGTAGCCGTCAGGCCCGCGCGTTCAGCACCCGCTGGAGCGCGTCTGCCGCGGTGAGGAGTTCACGCCGGATCACCGGATGAGTGGTGCTCTGGGCAGCGAGATCGAGCGCACGTGCGGGCCAGTCCGGGGCGCAGGTGGTGGGCGCCATGGCCCGGATCCGGTCGATGGCTTCGGGGAGGACCTCGTCTCGCATCGAGGCCAGTTCGGCGAGATACCGCTCGGCCCAGGGCACCAGCAGTTCGTGCTGAACCGGTCGCCAGAAGGCTTGGCCGAACCTTGCAAGCGGGAGCCCAGCGATCCTCGAGGGCGGAGCGAACACCCGTTCCCAGGCCTCGGTCTTCGCCGCGTCGGAGGGACGGGCCGCGTCCACACACCAGCCAAGGAGTTCGGCACCCGGATCCTGGTCGCGGGCGACCATAGCCGCGACGACGTTCGCGTCGTAGCGTCCAAGCGATGCCTCCCGGATCAGCACCCGCCACGCGATGTCCAGGTTGTGCGGGGTCTGGGTGGCGAGCAGTTCGAAGTGCTGGGGCCGACTCGCCGAGGCGGCGAGGGTCACGAAGGCGGCATGGGCGCTGCGCTCACTCGACGTCCGCTGGGCGGCGACGTCGGCCACGCGGGCAACCCGGCGCGGCACCAAGGCAGTCGGACTCCACCGCTCCGCGGCGGTGAGGGCCAGGTCGAAGAGTGGCTCCAGAACCCCGGGGCAGGTCTCGGAGAGCAGGATCCGCACTGCCACATCCAAGAACTCCCCGGTGGAGAGTTCGCCCCTGGCGAGCATGTCCCAGCAGGTCGCCACGACCTGGGCTCGGGCGAGGGGGTCCGGCAGGTCGGCGGCGAGGTCGAGCATCGTCTGCAACGAATCTTCGTCGGGACGGACCGCCGCGAACGTGAGATCGCCGTCGTTGACCAGGTGCAGGTCGGCGTCGGGAAGAACCACTCGGGTGGTTCGCCCATGCGTCACGACCTCGGTCAGGGCAACACGATCGAGCCCGGCGTGGCCGTGACCGCTGTCGACGGTGCGGACGTAGGAGCCGACCGCGAGGCGATGGCTGCGCGGGGGACCTCCGTCCGGGCTGGTGGCGAGCAGGTGACGCGGGGCGGCCGCATCGCCCGGACCAGGCATGAGCACCAGCGTGTCGGTGCCGGCTCGATCGAGCCAACCCTGCGCCCAGGCGCTCAGATCGAGCTCTGCTTCCTCGGCGATCGAGGCGATGAAGTCATCGAGCGTCGAGGTCGACCACGCATGGTCGGCGAGGTGGCGCCCAAGACCCGCGAGGAAGGCCGGCTCACCCACCACCGCCACCAACTGCGAGAGCACCGCCTGCCCCTTCGCGCAGGTGTCCCGGTCTAGGTCGGTCACGACCTGGGCAGCATCGGCGACCTCGACTCGCAGCGGACGGCTCGCGGGGCTCAGGTCGGCCCGATAGCCGTCCAGCTTGCCCTGGGCGAGGAAGCCGGCTCGAGCATCGACCTGTCCGGCGGCTCGTTCGCCCGCCCAGGTGGCCGCCCACGAGGAGAGGGACTCGACGAGCCAGGCGTCGTCCCACCACCGCATCGTGACGAGGTTCCCGAACCACATCTGGGCCAACCCGTGGAGCAGCATCGTCGCGACCGACTCACGCTGGTTCGGCGAAGGCGGATTCCGGAACAGCGCGCTGTCGCTCCAGGTGACGCATGCCCAGTTCGGGTGCTGCCTCGCGCCGTTCGGATCCGGCACGAAGACCTGGTCGTAGGGCTGCTCGGGATAGGACAGCCCGAAGTGTTCGCCGAAGAAGGCGAGTCCCTGCTCGGCGACGGCGAACAGGTCCTCGGCATCGCGGGTCAACTGCTCGTGCAACGACTGGCGGGCGAAGAGACCGAGACTGTGATCCCCACGCTGCTCCCGCAGTTCGAAGAACGGTCCCGCGTGGACCACGACGAGATGGGGCGGCAGCGGTGGAGTCTGAGGGAACGACCATTCCTGCCCACCGTCCTCGCGGTCGCGGACGGACTCCGGTGCGCTGTTGGTGGTGACGGTCCAGGTATCGGGGGCGCTCACTGTGAACCGATATGGAGCCTTGAGGTCAGGTTGGTCGAAACAGGCCCAAGCCCGACGAGCGCCGTCCGGCTTGAAGGAACTCCAGACGTAGACCAGGCCGTCGGCGGGGTCCACCGCACGCAGGATCGAGGCGCCGGGTGCGGTGCTGGACTGGATGGAGGAGACCGTGACCACGTTGTGTTCAGCCAGGCCCGTGAGCGGGATGCGCCCCGTGTGGAGGGATCCCAGGTCGATCTCGATGTCGTTGAGGACCACCCCTCGCACGTCCGCCGCACAGTCGAGGAAGGTCGACTGGCCGGGCACCTCGCAGGTGAAGGTGATCGTCGAGGTGACGGCCCACTCGGACCCCTCGACCATGCCGCGCAGGTCGAGATCGATGTCGTAGCGCTCGACGGCGATCAGGCTGGCGCGCAGTTGCGCTTCCTGCTGGGTCACGCTGGGGACGGTCGGTGTCACGACCTGATCGGGGGACTCGGACACACCGGAACGGTAGCCTCCCCGGCCATGCCCGAACTCGCGCCCTCCGACCTGTCCGACACCACTGAGTCCTGGCCGGTCGTGACCTCCGATGACCTGCATCGTGACGGCTGGGTCCTGGCGCTCAGGGCCGACCGGATCAGGCGTCCCGGTGGCGGCGAGGAGGCGCCGTTCCGGCGCTTGGTGCTCGAGCATCCGGGCGCGGCGGTGGTGCTCGCTCTCGACGAGGACGATCGGGCGTTGGTGGTTCGGCAGTACCGGCACCCGGTGTTGCGCAGATTCGTCGAGCTGCCGGCGGGGCTGGTGGACCAGCCCGGCGAGGATCCCCTCGAGGTGGCACAGCGCGAACTGGTGGAAGAAGCCGGCTTCGAGGCCGCGATGTGGACGCGGCTCGGTGCCACCTACAGCTCGCCCGGCATCTCCGCCGAGCTCATCCACCTGTTCCTGGCTCGCGATCTGCGACCCGCCGATCGTGACGGCTTCGTCCTCGAGCACGAAGAGGCCGACATGGAAATCCTCTGGATGCGGTTCGACGACCTCATGGCGGGAGTGCTGGAGGGTCGGATCGCCGACGCGCCGGTCGTCAGTGCTGTGCTCCTAGCACATGCCAAAGGGCTCGTGGGGGGCTAGTGTCTGGGCTGTGAAGGTCGGCGTCCCCAAAGAAGTCAAGAATCACGAGTATCGCGTCGCGATCACCCCGATCGGTGTCCACGAATTGGTGGCACACGGTCACGAGGTGGTGATCGAGACCCAGGCCGGAGCAGGCTCGGGTATCCCCGATGACGAGTTCCATGCAGCCGGGGCGCGCATCCTGCCCGACCCCGACTCGGTGTGGGGCGAGGCCGACATGGTGCTCAAGGTCAAGGAGCCGGTCGCCGAGGAGTACCAACGGATGCGTGAAGGCTTGACGCTGTTCACCTACCTCCACCTCGCGGCCGACAAGCCCCTGACCGAGGAACTCCTGGCGCGCCGGGTGACGGGCATTGCCTACGAGACGGTTCAGTCACCCAGCGGCGCCTTGCCGCTGCTTTACCCGATGTCCGAGGTCGCGGGTTGTCTGGCCCCCCAGGTCGGCGCCCACGCCCTGTTGAAGGCACAGGGCGGAAGCGGCGTACTGCTCGGCGGTGTCGGGGGAGTCGCGAACGCCAAGGTGGTGATCATCGGCGCCGGTGTCTCCGGTCAGAACGCAGCGAACATCGCTTTGGGAATGGGCGCGGACGTCACGCTTCTCGACACCGACCTCGACAAGCTGCGGATGTCGTTTTGGCGCTACAACAACCAGGTCCACGGCATGGCCTCCTCCAAGCTGGCCATCGAGCAGCACGTCACCCAGGCCGACATGGTGATCGGGGCGGTCCTCATCCCTGGCGCCGCGGCACCCAAGCTCGTCAGCAATGAACTCGTCTCGCGGATGAAGCCGGGGTCGGTCCTGGTCGATATCGCCGTCGACCAGGGTGGTTGCTTCGAGGACACCCACCCCACCACCCACGCCGACCCGACCTTCCCGGTCCACAACTCGATCTTCTACTGCGTGGCCAACATGCCGGGCGCCGTGCCGTTCACCTCGACCTATGCGTTGACCAACGCGACGATGCCCTACGCGGTGGCGTTGGCCAACAAGGGTTGGGAGCAGGCGTGCCGCGACGACGCCAGCCTGGCCCTGGGCCTTAACACCCATGCCGGAGCCCTGACCAATGCGCCGGTCGGGGCAGCCGTCGGCATCGACGCCGTGAGTGTCGAGTCGGTCCTGGGCGCTTGACCCCACCGCAACGGGCGGTTCGCACCTACCTCGACCACCTCGCGGTCGAGCGTGGGCTGGCTCAGAACACACTCTCCTCCTACCGCCGCGACCTCTCCCGCTACCTCGGGTTCCTCGAATCCGTTGGTGTCGAGGACCTTGACGCGGTGACGGAGCAGACCGTCTCGGACTTCCTCGTCGGGTTGCGTGAGGGCGACCAGGACCATCCGCCGCTCGGATCGACCTCGGCGGCACGAACGGTCGTCGCGGTGCGCGGATTTCACAAGTTCGCCCTGGCCGACGGCCTGTGTGTGCGCGACCCCGCCAGCGGTGTGCGGCCGCCGACCCCTGCGAAACGGCTGCCCAAGGCGCTGCCGCTCTCGGATGTGGAGGCGATCCTCGCCGTGTCGGGGGAGGCGGGCACGACGCTGGCCCTGCGGGACCGAGCGCTGCTCGAGATCCTCTATGGGACCGGGGCGCGGATCTCGGAGGCGGTCGGGCTCGACGTCGACGACCTCGATGCGCAGGAGGCCACCGTGCTCCTGCGGGGCAAGGGCGGCAAGCAGCGCATCGTCCCGGTCGGGTCGTACGCCCTGGAGGCCGTGGAGGCCTATCTGGTGCGTGGTCGCCCCGAACTGGTCTCGGCTGCGAAGGCCTCCACCGGTGGAGCCCTCTTCCTCAACGCGCGCGGTGGCCGGCTCTCACGTCAGTCGGCCTGGGCGATCCTGGTCAAGGCCGCCGAGCGGGCCGGAGTCAGCGGGGATGTCTCCCCGCACACCCTGCGTCACTCCTTCGCCACCCACCTCCTCGACGGGGGTGCCGACGTCCGCGTCGTTCAAGAACTCCTGGGCCACGCCTCGGTCACCACCACCCAGATCTACACCCTGGTGACCGTCGACAGCCTGCGTGAGGTGTTTGCGACGGCGCATCCGAGAGCGCGGGAGTCGTGAGTGAGTTTCACCGGGTACCCGGTGAATCTGGACCTTCCCCGCTGAAGTTTCAGCG
>JBFIDC010000090.1:0-10905 GCA_041581495.1 Nocardioides sp.
ATCTCGCTGTAGGAGGCGCCCTCCATGCCGTTCTCCTTGGCCCAGTCGGCCATGGCGTCGGGGTCGAGGGTGACCAGGGCGACGACGAAGTTGCGGTCGTTGCCGAAGACCATGAACTGGCTGGCGTAGGGGCACACGGCCTTGAACTTGGCCTCGATCGACGACGGGGCGATGTACTTGCCGCCCGAGGTCTTGAACAGGTCCTTGATGCGACCGGTGATCGTGAGGAAGCCATCGCTGTCGAGGCTGCCCTTGTCACCGGTGCGGAGCCAGCCGTCCTCGGTGATCGTCTTGGCGGTCTCCTCGTCCTTGTTGTGGTAGCCGGCCATGATGTGCGGTCCGCGCAGGAGCACCTCGTCGCCCTCGCCGATCTTGACCTCGCTGCCCGGCAGCGCCTGGCCGACCGTGCCCATCTTGTAGGACAGCGGGTGGTTGACCGTGGCACCGGCGGCGTTCTCGGTCATGCCGTAGCCCTCGAGGATCACGATCCCCGCGGCGTGGAACCACTCGGCGATGTCCTTGTTGAGGGCGGCCGCACCGGAGATGAAGAAGCGCACCCGTCCACCGAAGCGGTCCCGGACCTTGCTGAAGACCAGCTTGTCGAACAGGCCGTGTTGGACCTTGAGCAGGAACGGGACGTTCTTGCCGTCGCGCACCAGTTGGTCGACCTCGAGGCCGACCTTGAAGGCCTGGTTGAACAGCTTCTCCTTCAGCCCGCCTTCGGATGCCTGCATGGTCACGATGCGTCCGTGAGCCTTCTCGAAGATGCGCGGGGCAGCGCCCATGAACGTCGGCTTGACGATCCCGAGGTTCTCGACGATCTTGTCGACTCGGCCGTCGATGGCGGTGGCGAATCCACACGCGAGTTGGGCCGAGAGGAGCACCTTGCCGAACGAGTGCGCCATCGGGAGCCACAGGAACTGCAGGTCGTCCTCGTGGAGGATGTCTTGGACGGCGATGGCCTCACCCTCATAGACCCACGACTTGTGCCGCAGACGGACTCCCTTGGGGCGACCGGTGGTTCCGGAGGTGTAGATCAAGGTGGCGAGCTGATCAGGCTTGATCGCGGCCACCGAGGCCTCGACGGCACCGGCATTGGCGGCGAGGAACTGTGCGCCCTGCTCGGCCAACGCGTCCAACGTGATGACCCAGTCACCGTCACCAGCGCCATCGAAGGTGATGACCTTGGAAACGGTCGGGATCTCGCTGCGCCGCTCGATGAGCTTGGCCAATTGCGCATCGTCCTCGACGAAGACGACCTGGCACTCGGAGTCACTGAGGATGTAGGCGGTGTCATCGGCGTTGGTGGAGGGGTAGACCGTGGTGGTGGCGCCGCCGGCCGCCATGATCGCCAGGTCCGCGAGGATCCACTCGTAGCGGGTGGTGGAGGCGATGCCGACCCGCTGCTCGGGCGTGAGGCCCAGCGAAAGCAGACCAGCGGCGAGGTTGGTGACGCGCTCACCTGCCTGCGCCCAGGTCACCGAGGTCCAGCCGTCGCCCTCGGGGTAGCGGAAAGCTTCGTTGGACCCACTGCTGGCCACGCGGTCATAGAAACTGACCGCCATGCTCGGCTTGAGGTTGTCGACGAAGCTGGTGTCGTGGTTGATCGCCATTGCTGCTCCTGTGATCGATCGCCTGATCGAAGAAATGGAATCTTAGAAAGTAACCTAGATCACGCGACCTACTGATCGGTACTGGGTCCTCTAAACGCGGTACGTGTTGAGTGCTATCAGGTCAGGTGGCTCGGCGCTCACCGACCAACCTCAGATAGATCTTGGCCACCTCGTGAGTGGTCTGGCTGGCATCGTGCAGTCGCTGCACGTGACCATGGCCGATCCAGCCCTCCTCGTCGGCGGCAGCAGGGTCGAGGAGTCGGCGCGTCAGGGCCGCGGCGATCTCCTCGGGCTGGCCCGGGGCGACGACCTCACCCGCCCGAGCCGGCAGCAACTCAGCCACACCGGGCAGGTCCGTGGCCACCACACTGCGACCGGTGGACATCGCCTCGAGAAGGACCAGTTCGTTCACCGAGTCACGACGTGGGGCAACCACCACGTTGGCGGCACCGAGCCAGGTTCCTACGTCGCAGCGCCGACCCACCAACCGCACGCCGTCGAGACGGTCGGCTGCGCGCTGCAGCGCCGCTCGTTGGGGTCCGTTGCCGACGAGGTACAGCCGAGCATGAGGCAGGTCCGCGACCACGTGACGCCAGGCCAGCAGGAGGTCCGCCTGACCGCCCTCGGCGGTCAGGGAGCCCACACACACGGCACTCGGAACGTCGTGGAGTCCGAGCGTCTTGCGGGCCAGAAGTCGCTCGTTGGTGCTCTGCAGGGGGAACTCGAGGAGATCCACACCTGTGGCGATCACGACCTCGCGGCCGTGGATGCCCAGGCGTTGCGCCTGGGCTCGCGCCGCCTGACTCGAGTGGATCGTCAGGTCGGTCCACTTCGTGGCGTAGCGCTCCCAGCGGACCAGCGCACCGCGTCCGCGGCGAGGCTCTGACCGGGAGTTGAGCCGGTGCGGTTCATAGACGGTCGGGGCATCGTGACGTACCGCCAACCGGCCCGTCAGCCCGGCTTTGACGCCGTGCAGGTGCACCAGGTCCGGCTGGAGGTGGGAGACGATCTGCGTCAGCCGACGCACGGATGGGGCGATGCCCCGAGTGAGTCCGGACTCGGTGTCCCACCAGGCGACGCGCGCCCCGAGTTCGCGGGCGTCGAATCCGAGTGGGCCCCGTGACGGGGTCGCCACGTTGACCTGCCACCCACGCGTCGCCTGGTCGCGGACGTAGCCGAGCGTGGCGCTGCTCGCCGCACCCCGGGGCTCCGCACACACGTGCAGGACCTTCAACCGATGCGACTCGGGCACATCGGTTGCGTTGTCAGACATGAGATGGCTCAAGCTGCCAACGCAGGACGGCGGCCGATGAGGGCCACACCTAGGACGGAACCGCGGCTCTCACGCACGCGCGTTGCATGGGTTCGCAGCACCGAAGCGGCGACAGTGCCCTCAGGCACCGCGATCAGCATCGAGGCGGAGGCAGACATGGTCAGCGCGTCGTCGGCCACGTCGAGGGCCGGCGCGAGGACCACCACCACGTCGAAGCGGGCCGCGAGCTCCTCCATGACGTCGTTGAAGTAGTCATCCAACGCGGGCTCGGACTGAGCCTCGCTGGCCGTACCGGCGGGGAGCACGCTGAGCAGTTCGATCGGACCGGGGCTGAGCGCGGCCTCGAGGTCGACGCCCTGCAGCACATCGCTGAGGCCGGGGGTGTCTGGGGCAGCCGAGCTGGGCGGGCCGAACCTGGTGCCCATCCGCGCGTCGACCAACACCACACTGCGCCCGACGTGAGCCAAGGCGATGGCCACGTTCGCGCCCAGCCAGACATCGAGTTCGTCGGTGCCGATCCCGGCAACGACCACGCGTTTGGACGGGCCCACGCTCGTCTCGGCCTCGATGGCCAGTCGTGCGTGACGGAAGAGGTCAGACTCCGCCGACCCCGTGCGCAGCGCCGGCATCAGAGTCAGGTCGTGTGGAGCATCCAGGTGCGCCAGCAGCGGGGCGATCGCCGCACTCTCGACCTGCGCCCCATCGGTGAGGATCTCAGTGCGCCAGTCACGACCCAGCGCCACCAAGATGGCCAACAGCAGCGCCGCGGCAAGCCCGCTGGCCAACACCGGCCCCAGCGGCGGGCTGGAGAACGTGGTCGGCACCTCGGCAGGCGCCGCGACGGTCGCGCTCACACTGGAGGACGCGGCCCCACGTTCGACCAGGATCGCTGCCACCTCATCGGCGATTTCAGCGGCGAACTCGGGGTCGGGGTCGTTGACCGAGACCTCGATCAGCGCGGTGCCCTCGAGCCAGGCGGCCGAGACCGCCTCGGTCAGGTCCTCCAAGGTGCGCTCGCCGGCCAGGTCCTCCTGCACCGCACTCAGGACCTGGGGTGAGCGGGCCTGCTCGGCGAGGTCGCGCCGGGCGGCATCGAGCGCCGCCAAGGACGCCGAGGCTTCCGGTGCCTTGGTCACCGAGATCGTCACGGTGGCGCGGTAGGACTTCGGTGCGAGCCACAACCCACCAGCCACAACAGCCACACCCAGGAGCAGCACGGCAACGAACAGGAGGCGCTGCCGCAAGAGAGCAGCACCGATCTCACGCGCGTTCATGCTCGTCCCCACCGGTCATCGTGCATTGCCGCCGGCCCAGTTCCCCCCAGGCCTCGACAAACTGTGACTCCCCCGACGATCCGTCTGCAGCGGATCGTCAGCGGCTACTACCTGGTCAAACTATTGCGCCGAGCGAAACAACCACCCCAAGGGTCGTGCGCTCTCGGCTTCGTCGAGGTCACGCTCATCTGCGAGACCGTCTTCGAGTTCTCGACGCGCCGCGGCACGCCGGTTCTCCACACCCTTGCGCCGTCGCGCCTCGTCGGACTCTCGCAACTCCTGGAGTTCCCGAGTGGCCTGCTCGACCTCGAGTGAACTCGAACTGAGAAAAGCCTCGGTTGCCGATCGCGGTCGACCCGCACCTGCCACGCCGTTCGGCTCCGAGTCCACCGGATCCGCCCAGCGGCGCGGCTCGGCAGTCGGGGCTGGGTCGGGCACCGTTGGGGCCGACCGGGCGAAGGTCTCGACGGAGTCCTGCGCCGCCGAAGCGGTCGGCATCATCGAGACCGGCGCATACGGCGATGCCGCAGGGTCAGCCTCCGGTTGGGCGGGCGAGGCTGGCGAGCGCACGCTCGAGAGGGCGCTGGTGCCGCGGATGGCTTGATCCGCGTGCGTGGCACCGGCTGCGCGCAGCCCTTCGAGAGTGCCCAGCAGTTCGGTGACGTTGGCGATCGCGGTCTCCAGCGAAACCCCGAGGATCCGAACCGACGCCTCGAGATCCGCGACGAAGGCCTGGGATTGGTTGCGCGAAGTCTCCCGCTGGGCGCGCTCGGCCTCGGCCATCTCGCGCTCGACCTGAGCCATCACCTCGGCGCGAACGCGGCGGCGGTGCTCCTCGACGTCGTTCTCGCTCTGAGCGCGCGTCGTCTCCGCGAGCACCCGAGCACGGGCCGTGATCTCCTCGGCCTCGCTGCGCGCCCGAGCCAGGAGCTCCTCAGCGCACTGCTGGGCCTCGGTGGTGATCCGTGCCGCAGAACGACTGGCCTCGCCAAGCAGTTGCGAGGACAGGTCCTGTGCCTCGCCGACGATGGCGTCGGCCGCGATGGCAGCCTCCTGACGCATCTTGCTGGCCTCGACCAGCATCGCGTCGGCGTCTTTGCGCACGCCAAGGCTCGCGCGCAGTTCCTGCGCACGCACTGTTGCATCCCCCGAGCCAGGGAAAGCAGAGTTCGCTTCCATATTTTGATTCCCCCCTGGAACCATCGGATGCGTCCCGACACAACATCCGGGGGCCAGTCAACCACCTGGCGGGTGCAATTTTGAACCATGGTCCCCACAGACCCTGGGGTCGTGTCGTAACAACAGCCACTGGAGCCCCACAAATCACTCTGGCCCCAGGGGTTGGCTACTTGGAGGACTTCTCCGAGGGGCCAGAGGTCGACAGCGCAGCGATGAAGGCCTCTTGGGGCACCTCGACGCGGCCCACCATCTTCATGCGCTTCTTGCCCTCCTTCTGCTTCTCGAGCAGTTTGCGCTTGCGGGTGATGTCACCGCCGTAGCACTTGGCGAGCACGTCCTTGCGGATCGCCCGGATGTTCTCCCGAGCGATCACTCGAGCGCCGATCGCGGCCTGGATCGGCACCTCGAACTGCTGACGCGGGATGAGGTCCTTGAGCTTGCCCGCCAGCATCACGCCGTAGGCGTAGGCCGCGTCGCGGTGCACGATCGCGGAGAAGGCGTCGACCGGCTCCCCCTGCAGCAGGATGTCGACCTTGACCAGATCGGCGCTCTGTTCGCCCGCCCGTTCGTAGTCGAGGGACGCATATCCCCTGGTCCGGGACTTCAGGTTGTCGAAGAAGTCGAAGACGATCTCGCCCATCGGCAGCACGTAGCGCATCTCGACGCGGTCCTCGGAGAGATAGTCCATGCCCTGCAGGCTTCCGCGCTTCTGCTGGCACAACTCCATGATCGTTCCGATGAACTCGGCCGGGCTGAGGATGGTCGCCTTCACCACCGGCTCGCGCACCTCGGCGATCTTGCCCTCGGGGTACTCGCTGGGATTGGTGACCTCGTGGACCTGACCGTCCTCCATGAGCACCTGATAGACCACGTTGGGCGCGGTCGAGATGAGATCGAGGTTGAACTCGCGCTCGAGACGTTCGCGGACGATCTCCATGTGCAGCAGCCCGAGGAACCCGCATCTGAAGCCGAACCCGAGCGCTCCGGAGGTTTCTGGCTCATAGGCCAGCGCGGCGTCGTTGAGTTGGAGGCGTTCGAGCGCATCGCGCAGCGTCGGGTAGTCGTCGCCGTCGATCGGATACAAACCCGAATAGACCATGGGATTGGGATGCTTGTAGCCGCCGAGCGGCTCCTTGGCCCCATGGTGCTGACTGGTGACGGTGTCACCGACCCGGGACTGCCGCACGTCCTTGACACCGGTGATCAGGTAGCCGACCTCGCCGACCCCGATCTCTCCGGCCTTGACCGGCTCGGGGCTGATCACGCCGACCTCGAGCATCTCGTGCACGGCGCCGGAGGACATCATCTTGATCCGGTCCCGGTGGGTGAGTTTGCCGTCGAAGACGCGCACGTAGGTCACGACGCCTCGGTAGGTGTCATAGACCGAGTCGAAGATGAGCGCGCGGGCCGGCGCGTCGGCATCGCCGACCGGGGGCGGGGTCTGCTTGACGATCTCGTTGAGCAGTGCCTCAACACCCAAGCCGGTCTTGGCGGAGGTCTGGAGCACGTCAGAGGGGTCGCAACCGATGATGTTGGCCAACTCGGCGGCGTACTTCTCCGGCTGGGCCGAAGGGAGGTCGATCTTGTTGAGGACCGGGATGATGTGCAGATCGGCACCCAGGGCCAGGTAGAGGTTCGCCAAGGTCTGGGCCTCGATGCCCTGGGCGGCGTCGACCAGCAGGATCGCGGCCTCGCAGGCCTCCAGCGACCGTGAGACCTCATAGGTGAAGTCGACGTGACCCGGCGTGTCGATCATGTTGAGGACGTAGTGACCCGGCTCGGCGCCCTGCTCGTTGTCCGCGGGCACCGTCCACGGCATCCGGACGGCCTGGCTCTTGATCGTGATGCCACGCTCGCGCTCGATATCCATCCGGTCGAGGTACTGAGCCCGGGCGGCGCGTTCGTCGACCACCCCGGTGAGTTGCAGCATCCGGTCGGCCAGCGTGGATTTGCCGTGGTCGATGTGGGCGATGATGCAGAAGTTGCGCAGCACCGCGGGAGGTGTGTGACCGGGCTTGAGATCGGTCGGAGAGGGCGGCGGCACGGAGCCCTTTCGAGTGCGGCGGACAGCGGATGAACGAACCCTCATCCTCCCATGCAGTCGGGCACGCTGACGAAATCAGCGCGGTGATCCCGCGGTCATCCCGCTGGGGATGACGCAAGATGTGGCCGTGAGTTCCTCCTTCTCTGCCCCGGTGGGCCCCCACCCGATCCCGCACGGCAAGACCGCTCGACGGGTCGAGTGGATCCACCTCCCGCCCCGGGTCCGCAGTCACATCGAGCAGCGCATCGGTGCCGGCATCACCGACGCCGAATCCCAAACGGCCGGGTTCACACCCGGCTTCGCCTCGGTGCTGACCGACGAGAACGGCGGCCGGACGTTCGTCAAGGCCGCCTCGACCAAGGCCCAACGGGTCTTCGCCGCGGCCTACCAGGAGGAGGCCCGCAAACTCGCGGCGCTGCCCGAACAGGCACCCGCCGCCTCGTTGCTGTGGACCTCGGAGGTCGAGGACTGGGTGGTGCTGGGGATCGAGTACCTCGATTCGCGTCCCCCGGCGCGCCCCTGGACGAAGACCGACCTCGACGCGACCCTCGATGCCCTCGAGCAGATCGCCGACCTGCTCACTCCCCCACCCGACCGGCTGGCCCTGGCCGAACTGAGCGAGGATCTGGCCGACTTCCCGGCCATGTGGCCCTCCTTGCGCGAGGCGCCGCAGTACCTGCCCGACCTGGACCCTCCCTTTGCCGATCACGTGACTGAGGCCGAGGCACTCGCCGCGGCCTACGCCGAGGTGGTGCGGGGCGACACGTTGGTGCACACCGACGTCCGTGACGACAACGTGCTGGTGCGCGCCGACGGCACGGTGGCGTTCTGCGACTGGAACTGGCCCTGCCGAGGGGCGGCCTGGGTCGACACCGTGCTTGCGCTGATCGGCCCGCGCGGCGACGGACTCGATGTGGAGCAGATCCTGAGGCAGCGACGCCTCACTCGCGATGTCCCCGCCGAGTCGATCGACACGGTGTTGGCACTGGTCACCGGCTACTTCTTGCGCCAGGCCCAGGAGCCCGTGCCGACGAGCTCGCCCCACATCCGCGACCACCAGCGGTGGCAGGGCAAGGTGTGCTGGGACTGGTTGGCGCACCGACGCGGCTGGTGATCTCAGCGGTGATTTCGGCCTGAGCCGCTCTCGCTGTTAACCTTGTCCGTCGCGTTGGGAGCCGGTTTTGCCGCCCGAACGCCCGAGACCAAGACCCGATCCGAGAACCCCGAGCTGACGAGAGTTCACAGTGGCCAACATCAAGTCCCAGATCAAGCGGAACAAGCAGAACGAGAAGGCGCGCGAGCGCAACAAGGCTGTGAAGACCGGCCTGAAGAGCGCCGTGCGCAAGTTCCGTGAGGCTGCCGAGTCCGGCGACAAGGACCAGGCCGTCGCGCTGGGTCGCGAAGCGACCAAGAAGCTCGACAAGGCGGCGTCCAAGGGCGTCATCCACAAGAACCAGGCCGCCAACCGCAAGTCGGCGATCGCCAAGAAGGCCGCTTCGCTCTGAGCGCACTCGACTTCTGAGCCGACCCGCCCGTGAACTACGGGCGGGTCGCTCTCATTTGGCGCCCGCTCTCATTTGGCGGAGGCTGCGCGCAGTGCGGTGATGGTGAGGACCAGGCGCTCGAGGGTGTAGGCCGCGTCGCTGGCCGCGCCCTTGATGTCGGCGTCGGCGGCGGCGATGGCGCGGATCGCCCGGGAAAGACCCGCATCGCTCCACGATTGCGCCTGCACCTTGATGTCCTTGAGCTTCCAGGGCGGAACGCCGACTTCGCGGGCGAGGTCGGCATCGCGCAGGTTGCCGGCCGAGGAGCGGTAGCGCGCCAGCCCGCGCGCAGACCCGGCGAAGGCCGAGGTCACGAAGGTGGCCGGCACCCCGGTCGACATCGCCCACCGCAGTTCTTCGAGCGCGGTCTGGCTGCGCCCGAGGAAGGCTGCGTCGGCGATCACGAACGACTTGCCTTCGGCCTTGCCCCCGAAGTAGCGCTTGATCAGTTCGACGGTGATCGGGCGGCCGTCGGCATCGGAGGTCAACTGATCTGCGGCCGCCGCCAGTGCACGCAGGTCGGTGCCGATGGCGGTGACCAGCGACTGGGCGGACTCCTTGTCGATGCGACCGCCGTGGGCGCGAACCTCGGCGGCCACGAACCCGGCCACCTCCCAGGCTTTGAGTTCGACCGACTTGTGCTCGGAGACCGACGCCTGCTTGCGGAGTTTGGTCAGCGTGCCGGAACCACGTGCTCCCCCACCGTGCACGAGGACCAGGGCGACCTCCTCGGCAGGTGCGCTGGCATAGTCGAGCAGCAGGTCGACCGAGGCGTCGGGCAGGTCCTCGAGTCCGCGGACGACCACGCAGCGGATCGAGGAGAACAGCGACGGCGCCGCCAGTTCACCCAAGGTGGCCGGCGTCAGGTCTGCGGCGGCGGTCTCGGACAGTTCGGCCTCGGCGTCGAAGCCCCGAACCGCTGCCCGAATGGCCTTGACGGTGCGCTCGTTGAGGAACTCCTCCTTGCCCGTGACCAAGGTGACTCGGCCCAGCACCGCGCTCGGTGCCAGGGTGTCGGGCGCTGTCTTCGGCATGGTGCGATCAGCCTGCCACAGCGCCCCGACAGCGCGGAGGCGACGTCACCGACCGCGTGCGACCAGGTGCGGTTCACCGCCGCGCACGACCACGGCGAGGTCACCGTTCAGGTCGGTGCGCGCCACCGCGACACCCGCCGCGGTCAGGGTCGTCAGCACTTCCTCGGAGGGGTGACCGTAGTCGTTGTCCTCCCCCACGCTGACCAGTGCGAGCCGAGCCTCGAGGCTGGTGAGCCAGGGCAGGTCCTGGTGGGAACTGCCGTGGTGGGGCACCTTGAGCACGTCGACGCGCAGGCCCGGCAGATCGCGAGCCAACACCCCCTGTGACGGCGGTTCGACGTCGCCGGTCAGCAGGAGGCGGAGGCCCGCGGTCTCGACGAGCAGGACCACGCTCGCGTCGTTGGCCGACGACCCGTCCCCCGCACCCCGAGACGGGGTGATGCGGGTCGGCCAGAGTGTCTGGACGGTGACGTCGCCGATGACGCGCGTCTCCCCGTGCTGGGCGAAGACCGGGGTCGGCGAGGTCGCCGATATGGCCGCGAGCACCTCCTCGACGCCATCGGGCGGGTCCAGGGTGGTGGTGACCTCGATCCGGTCGACTCGGCGACCCTCCAGCACGGCGCGCAGCCCCGAGATGTGATCTGCGTGGAAGTGCGTGAGGACCAGGAGCGGCACCCGTTCGACGCCGAGGCGCCCCAGGCAACGATCGACGGCGAGCGGGTCCGGCCCCACGTCGACGACCATGGCCGAGCCCGGTCCGGTGTTCACCACCAGCGCGTCGCCCTGCCCCACGTCACAGGCAACCAGCACCCAGCCCGCAGGTGGCCAGCCGAGGTCGCGCGGAGAGACCAGCGCCGAGCCGATCATGAGCAGACAACACGCGAGACCGGTCGTGGGACGGCGCAGCAGGGCGGGGGCCAGCCACCCCATCGCGGCGACGACCA
>JBFIDC010000091.1:0-10665 GCA_041581495.1 Nocardioides sp.
TCCCGATCAGCAGCAGCGGCTCGTTGGAGGCGTTGTTGCGGACCGCCTCGTTGATCTCCGAGAGCTGCATGCTGCCGGCGTACCCATAGATCAGGGCAGCGCCGTAGAGGAAGAACCCGGAGGAGAACGCACCGAGCAGGAAGTACTTGAGCGCCGCTTCCTGGCTGAGCAGTCGACGCCGACGCGCCAGCCCGCAGAGCAGATAGAGCGGCAGTGAGAGGACCTCGAGCGCCACGAACATCGTCAACAGGTCGTTGGCGGCCGGGAACATGAGCATGCCGCCGACGGCGAACATGGCCAACGGATAGACCTCGGTGTGGTCCAAGCCCTTGGTGGAGGCTTCGCGCTCGGCCTCGGTGCCCGGCAACGCGGCGGCCTGCCCGGCGAACGCCGAGACGCCGCCCTCGAGTGTGCGGTCGGCAAAGAGCAGCACACCGCCGACGGCGAAGGCCAAGGTCAGGATCCAGAGCACCACGGTCGGGCCGTCGATCACCAGCGTTCCGCCGGCAGTGATCGACCCGTGGGCCTGCACCGAGTCATCGGCACCCTTGAGCGGGTCGAGGGTGGTCGCCACAATCACGGCACCAACGAGCGCCGTGGCGAGCCCGCCGACGGCGATGACGACCTGGACGCGGAAGCGAGACTCGCGAGCCAAGAAGGCCTCGACGAGCACTCCAGCGAGGGCAGCGCCGAAGACCACGAGCATCGGCCACAGCACGGCATAGCCGAGGGCCGGCTTCACGAACTCCATCAGTGGTCACCTTCCTCGGCGTGCGTGCCGACTGGGACATCTGGCCCGTCATCGGCGACGCCCGCGTTGTCCAACAGGGAGTAGACCGTCGGGTTGCTGACATCGAGCAGGGGCGCGGGATAGAAGCCGAACAGCACCAGTGCGGCCGTGAGCGGCGCCAGCACCACGAGTTCGCGACGGGTGAGGTCGCGTACGCCCTCGCCTTGCGCGTCGGCGTCGAGTTCGGCCTGCAAGCCTGCCGGGTTCGGACCGGTCATCATCCGTTGGTAGGCCCACAACACATAGACCGCTGCCAGCACGATGCCACTGACGGCGATCGCTCCGACGTACCAGGCGTAGTCGAAGGCGGCGATCAGGACCAGGATCTCGGAGACGAACTGGCTGAGCCCAGGCAGACCCAGGGTGGCCAGACCGGCGACGAGGAACAGACCCGCGAGCACCGGAGTGACCTTCTCGAGGCCGCCCATCTGGCTGATCAGCGTGGTGCCACGGCGTTTGATCAGGAAGCCGGCGGCGAAGAAGAGCGCGGCGGTGGCGATGCCGTGGTTGACCATGTAGAGGATCGACCCGGTCGCGCCCTGGGCGGTGAAGACGAAGATGCCGAGGGTGATGAAGCCGAAGTGGCTCAGCGAGGTCAGACCGATCAGACGCAGGATGTCGTCCTGGCCGATCGCCACGAACGCGCCGTAGACGATCGAGATCAGCGCCAGCACGATCACCAGCGGAGTCGCCCACTCGGAGGCCTCGGGGAACAGGCCCAGACAGAACCGCAGCATCCCGAAGGTGCCGATCTTGTCGAGGATGTAGACCAACAGCACCGAGGTGGGCGGGGTGGCCTGTTCGGTCGTGTCCGCCAACCAAGTGTGGACCGGGAAGAGCGGTGCCTTGATCGCGAACGCGATGAAGAAGCCCGCGAAGAGCCAACGGCCCGCGTCGGTGCTGATGTCGAGCGCCTGCAGGTCGCTGTAGAGGTAGGACGGCGAGCCCTGCTGGGCAGAGACGACGTAGAGACCGATCACCGAACCCAGCAGCACCAGACCGCCACCGAGCTGGAACATCAAGAACTTCAGCGCCGCCGCCGAACGGTTCTTGCGACCGAAGCCGCCGACGAGGAAGTAGGCCGGGATCAGCGTGGCCTCGAAGACCACATAGAAGAGGAACACGTCGGTGGCGGCGAACACCGTCAACGAGAGTGCTTCGAGAGCCAGGGTCCACGCCACGAACCTCTTGGCGTCGGCGCCGTCGGCGTCGGTCCAGGCGGCGAGCAGCACCAGTGGCACCAGGGCGACGGTGAGCAGCACCATCAGCAGCCCGAGCCCGTCGAGACCGAGCGCGTAGTGCACGCCGAATGCCGGGACCCAGTCGTGGGTCTCGGTCAACTGCATCCCACCGTCGCCGACCTTGTAGGCAGCGGCGATGACGACGCCGATGATCAGCGTCAGCACCGAGAAGATCAGGCCGACCTGCTTGGGTCGGTCGTCAACACCCTCGCGGGTGGGCATCAACCCCACCACGGCGGCACCGACCAGCGGCACCAGCAACACAAGCGTGAGGATCGGGAAGTCGTTCACAGGTTCACCGCCAGAAGCGCCAGGACGACGAGCAGGACGCCGCCGAGGATCGAGACCGCGTAGGAGCGGACAAAGCCGTTCTGTGTCCGGCGCAGCGCGACGCCCAGCCCGGCGATCACCGTTGCGGCGCCGGAGAACGCTCCGTCGACCACCGTGCGGTCGAAGCGCACCAGCCCCGAGGCCAGGTGGCGAGAGGGCTCCACGACCAGATGGTCGTTGATCGCATCGCCGTAGAGATCGGCGCGGGCAGCCCGCGTCGCAAACGAGACGTCGGTGGGCGCGGTGCGGGGCACCTCACGCTGGCCGACCAGCATGAACGCGGCTCCGACTCCGATGGCCACGACCAGGACCACGATCGCGGTGATGGCCAGGGCGGGTAGCGGCGGCTCCGCGTGGGCCTCCTGGCCGACCACCGGGGCCAACCAGCCGGTGATCCAGTCGCCGGCCAGCATCACACCACCGAGAACCGACAGGGCTGCCAGCACCATCAGCGGAACCGTCATCACCTTGGGTGACTCGTGCGGGTGGACGTCGGGTTCCCAGCGCTTCGTGGTGAAGAACGTCATCAGCATCAGCCGGGTCATGTAGAAGCCGGTGATTCCCGCGCCCAGCAGGGCGCAGATTCCGATGAACAGGTTCTCGGTGAGCGCGACCTCGATGATCTTGTCCTTGGACCAGAACCCGGAGAATCCCGGGAACCCGATGATCGCGAGGTAGCCCATCGCGAAGGTCAAGAAGGTCACCGGCATGAACTTGCGGATCGCGCCGTAGTGCCGCATGTCGACGTCGTCGTTCATGCCGTGCATGACCGAACCGGCGCCCAGGAACATGTTGGCCTTGAAGAACCCGTGCGTGAGCAGGTGGAAGATCGCGAAGGCGTAGCCCGCGGGGCCGAGGCCGGCGCCGAGCATCATGTAGCCGATCTGGCTCATCGTCGAACCGGCCAGGGCCTTCTTGATGTCGTCCTTGGCGCAACCGATGATCGCACCCCACAGCAGGGTGACGGTGGCGACGATGACGACCGCTGTGCGCGCGGCGTCACTGAGTTCGAAGATGAAGTTCGAGCGGACGATGAGGTACACGCCGGCGGTGACCATGGTGGCCGCGTGGATCAGGGCCGAGACCGGGGTCGGGCCCTCCATCGCGTCCAGGAGCCAGGACTGGAGCGGCACCTGGGCGGACTTGCCGCAGGCACCGAGCAGCAGGAGCAGACCGAAGGCGGTCATCACGTTGTCGCCGGCCTCGCCGGCACCGGCGCTGATCACGGTGAAGCTGGTGGAGCCGAAAGTGACGAAGGCGAGCATGATCGCGGTCGAGAGCCCCATGTCTCCGACGCGGTTGATGACGAAGGCCTTCTTGGCTGCCGACGCGGCCGAGTGCTTGTGCTGCCAGAAGCCGATCAGCAGGTAGGACGCGAGACCCACACCCTCCCAGCCGAGGAACAACCCGAGGTAGTTCTCCGACATGACCAGCATCAACATGGCGGCGACGAAGAGGTTGAGGTACCCGAAGAACCTGGCGCGCCGTTCGTCGTGCTCCATGTAGCCGATGGAGTAGACGTGGATCAGGGAGCCGACACCGGTGATCAGCAGCAAGAACAGCGCGGTCAGCGGGTCATAGAGCAGATCCATCCCGACCGTGAGCTCGTTGCTGCCCGTGCCGACACTGATCCAGTCGTAGAGGTGCTGGACGACCTGACGGTCGCCCTCATCGCGCCCGATGAGTTGAATGAAGAGCACCAGGCTGATCAGGAACGACCCGATCGGCATCAGCGTGCCGAGCAGGTGGCCCCAGACCTTGAACGGCTTGGGGGCGATCGCGCCGCCGATGAGCAGGATCGTTGCGCCCGCCAAGGGGAGCGCAATGATCAGCCACAGCAGCGAGAACGCTCCGTCAGCCGCGGTCGGGTGGACCAACGGGATCTCTTCGGTGAGTGAAAGCATCACGACGTCAGGGTCCTCAGTACTTCAGCAGGCTGGCGTCGTCGACCGAGGCCGAGCGACGCGTCCGGAAGATGGTCATGATGATGGCCAGACCGACCACGACCTCAGCGGCGGCCACCACCATCACGAAGAAGGCCGCGACCTGTCCGTCGAGGTTGCCGTGTTGCTTGGCGAACGTGACAAGAGCGAGGTTGCAGGCGTTGAGCATCAGTTCGACGCACATGAAGACCACGATCGCGTTGCGGCGGGTCAACACCCCGACCGCTCCGATCGTGAACAAGATCGCGGAGAGCACGACGTACTCGGTCACTGGTCGCCTCCCTCACCGGGCTGCTCGGACTGCTTCTGCTCAGACTGTTTCTGCACGTGCTCGGCCACATCCCGCGGAGGCGTCCGCACGACGCCGCGCGCCTCGAGCACGCGGGAGACCGAAACGTCGGCAGGCGTGCCGTCGGGGAGCAGCGCGGGGGTGTCCACGGCGTTGTGCCGCGCGAAGACCCCGGGTGGAGGCAGCGGCCCCATGTGCTCGCCGCGTTCGGCGTAGGCCGTCATCTTGTCGGCGGCCATCTGGGCCTGGGTCGGCTTCGGGGTGAGGCGTTCGCGGTGGGCCAGGACCATGGCGCCCATCGCCGCGGTGATCAGCAGCGCCGAGGTCACCTCGAAGGCGAACACATAGCGAGAGAACAAGATGTTGGCCAGGGCCTGGACGTTGCCCTCGGAGTTGGCCTGTGTCAGGCCGGCGGCCGAACCGAGGGTGAGCTGCGAGAGCGCGACCACCAGCACCAGCCCGAGGCTGAGTCCACCGAAGGTCGCGAGCAGCCGCTGGCCGCGGATCGTCTCCACCACCGAGTCGGAGGCGTCAACGCCGACCAACATCAGCACGAAGAGGAACAGCATCAAGATGGCGCCGGTGTAGACGATGATCTGCACCGCGAAGAGGAACGGGGCCTCGAGGACGGCATAGAGGACCGCCAAGCTGATCATCACCACGGCCAGCAGCAGTGCCGCGTGGACGGCCTTGCGCACGAACAAGATGCCCAGAGCGGCCAGCACCATGATGGGGGCCAGGACCCAGAACGCGATCACTGCGCCTCCTCCGTCGCGGGTTCACCCTGCACCGAATCACCGGGGGCCGGGGCCGAGTAGGCATTGCGGTAGTAGTCGCCCTCGTCCTCGCCCAGACGCATCGGATGCGGCGGCTGCTCCATGCCGGGCAGCAACGGCGCGAGCAGGTCGTTCTTGTCATAGATCAAGTCGGCGCGGTTGTCGTCGGCCAACTCGTACTCGTTGGTCATCGTCAGCGCGCGAGTGGGACACGCCTCGATGCACAGCCCGCACAGGATGCAGCGCAGGTAGTTGATCTGGTAGGTCCGGCCGTAGCGCTCGCCGGGGCTGTAGCGCTCCTCGTCGGTGTTGGAGCCACCCTCGACATAGATCGCGTCGGCCGGGCACGCCCAGGCGCACAGTTCACAGCCGATGCACTTCTCCAAGCCGTCGGGCCAGCGGTTGAGCTGGTGACGCCCGTGGAAGCGCGGTGCGGTGGGCAGCTTCTCGAAGGGGTACTGCTCGGTGACCACCTTCTTGAACATGGTTCGGAAGGTGACCCCGAACCCGGCGACCGGGTCCCAGAGCTGTTCCTTGAGGGTGGGCATCAGGCTTCAACCTTCTGGTTGTCGACATCAAAGGTCAGTGGCGCAGCCGCACCACGCACCGGGCCACCGGCAGGCATCGGCGGAGTGGGGAAGTTGCTGGGTCGCTCCTCGACCTCCGCGGACTCCTCCACGGGTGCCTCACCGAAGAACATCAGCGCGATGAAGAGCACCGCCAAGATGCCCATCCCGATCAGCAGGTTGTCGCGGTCGATGCCGCCCTGGACCGAGATCGCACGGATCGTTCCGACCGCCACGATCCAGGCCAGCGAGATCGGGATGAGGTACTTCCATCCCAACGCCATGAACTGGTCGTAGCGCATCCGCGGCAACGAGCCGCGCAGCCAGATGAACAAGAACACGAAGAACAGCACCTTGCCGACGAACCACAGCACCGGCCAGTAGCCCTCGTTGAAGCCGGCATAGAGGCTGTCGATCCAGAACGGCGCGTGCCACCCACCGAGGAACAGCGTGGTCGCCAGCGCCGAGACCGTCGCCATGTTGATGTACTCGCCGAGGAAGAACAGCGCGAACTTCAGCGAGCTGTACTCGGTGTGGAACCCGCCGACCAACTCGCCCTCGGCCTCGGGGAGGTCGAAGGGGGCGCGGTTGGTCTCACCGACCATCGAGATCATGTAGATGACGAACGACGGCATCAGGATCAGACCGAACCACAGGTCGTCCTGAGCGGCGACGATCTCAGAGGTCGACAGGGAGCCGGCGTAGAGGAAGACCGCGACGAGCGAGAGCCCCATCGCGACCTCGTAGGAGATCATCTGGGCGCTCGAGCGCAACCCACCCAGGAGCGCGTAGGTCGAGCCACTGGCCCAACCGCCGAGCACGATGCCGTAGATGCCGATCGAGGCGATCGCCATCACGAAGAGCACGGCCACGGGCATGTCGGTGAGCTGGAGCGGAGTCCGCTCGCCGAACATCGTGACCTCAGGGCCGAAGGGGATCACCGAGAAGGTGACGAAGGCCGTGGTCGCGGCGATCACCGGGGCCAGCAAGAACACGACCTTGTCGGCGGCCTTGGGGATCAGGTCCTCCTTGAGCGCCAACTTCACGCCGTCGGCCAAGGACTGAAGCAACCCGAAGGGGCCGTTGACGTTGGGTCCGATGCGGTGCTGCATCCGGGCCACCACGCGGCGTTCCCACCAGATGTTGAACAGCGTGAGCAGGACCAGGAACACAAAGATCAGCAGCGCCTTGATGAGGACGATCCACCAGACGTCTTTGCCGAACATCTCCAGACCTGGCTCGGCTGCCAGCGGAGACAGGGACAGGATGCTCATCACTTCGCCTCCTTCACAGTCACGCGCGAACCAGGTGAGGCCAGGTCGGCGAGAACGCCGTTGCCGAGCGAGTTGGCGGGAAGCCAGACCACGTCATCGGCAATGTCAGCGACCTCAGCGGGCACGGTGAGCGAGCCCCGGTCTCCGGTGATGACCAGCGTGGGGCCGGTCGCGTCGAAGACCTGCTGGCTGACCTTGGCGACCACCGGTCGTGCGGTGGCGAGGTAGTTCTCGTCGCCGTCTTGCATCGAGCCCTGATCGACCATCTGCTTCCAGGTGCTCAGCGCCAGACCCTTGTTCTTGGCGCTATTGGCCTTGGGCTTGGCGGGAGCCGCGAAGCCAGCGCGAGCGCCGTCCCACGGCCCCAACTCCTGCATCTGGGCGCGCGCCTCGGCGACGGTGCGGAAGCCCAAGGTGGCGCCGAGTTCCTCGGCGATACCGGCCAGGACCCGCAGGTCGGGCAACGCGGCGGGCTTGGCGAGCACGGCTTCGAAGGGGCGCGGACGACCCTCCCAGGTCACAAAGGTGCCGGCCTTCTCGACGGCCGCGGCCACCGGGAAGACGACATCGGCGGCTCGGGTGACCTCGGTCTCGCGCAGGTCGAGTGCGACCACGAACGACGCGGCGTCGAGCGCATCGCGGAAACCCTGCGGGTCGGCCGTGTCGTCGGGGTCGACACCACCGACGACCAGCCCACCGATCTCGCCGGATTTGGCAGCGGCGAGGATCGCGTCGGCGTCACGGCCGGGAGTCTCGGGGAGCCCGTCGACACCCCAAGCGGTAGCGACGTCGACGCGCGCCGCAGCATCGGCGACCGGGCGGCCACCGGGCAGCAGGCCCGGAAGGCAGCCGGCCTCGACCGCGCCTCGGTCGCCGGCACGGCGCGGCACCCACGCGAGCCGAGCGCCGGTCGAGGCGGCTAGGGCGAGTGCGGCGTCGAAGGCACCCGGCGAGGTGGCAAGCCGCTCGCCGAGCAGGATCACGCTCTGGTCGTCGAGCGAGTGCCCACCACCGGCCAGCGCCGCGATGGCGGCGGCCTCCGCGCCTGGTGCGACAGCAACGAGTTCGCCGTTGAGTTTGCGCAGCCCGCGAGTGGTGAACGGCGCGAGCGCGACGACCTTGGTGCCGTGGGCCAGCACCGTCTTGCGCAGTCGCAAGAAGATCGTGCCGGCCTCGTCCTCGGGCTCGAGCCCGACCAGGACCACGGTGTTCGCGGCCTCGAGGTCGCCGTAGGTCACCGCACCACCATCGGGACCGGTCCCCGCAACGCTGGCCGCGAGGAACGAGGCTTCCTCGGCCGAGAGCGGGCGGGCCCGGAAGTCGATGTCGTTGGTGCCGAGCACCGCGCGAGCGAATCGGCTGTAGGCGAAGGCGTCCTCGGCGGTGACGCGACCACCGGGCAGCACGCCAACGGCGCCTGCCTCGCTCAGCCCGCGAGCCGCCACGGCGAACGCCTCGGGCCAGGACGCGGGGCGCAGATCGCCACGCCCCCCGTCTTCTTGGCGATCGCGAACCTGGGGATAGGTGATGCGGTCACCGGCATCGGCGTACTGGAAGGCGAACCTGTCCTTGTCGGTGATCCACTCTTCGTTGACCTCGGGGTCGTTGCCGGCGAGGCGGCGCATCACCTTGCCGCGGCGGTGGTCGACGCGGATCGCGGCGCCGCAGGCGTCGTGCTCGGCGACCGAGGGAGTGGAGACGAGGTCGAAGGGCCGGGAGCGGAAGCGGTACTCCGCCGAGGTCAGCGCACCGACCGGGCAGATCTGGATGATGTTGCCGGCGAAGTGCGAGGTGAACCCCGGCGCGTCCCCCGAGTTCGAGACCGAGATCCCGATCTGCTGTTGGGCGCCGCGCTCGAGCAGTTCGATGAAGGGGTCGCCGGGGATCTCATCGACGAAGCGGGTGCACCGCTGGCACACGATGCACCGCTCGCGGTCGAGCAGCACCGTCGGCGAGAGGTTGATCGGCTTGGGGAAGGTGCGCTTGACGCCGCCGGACTCGAAGAAGCGGGACTCGCCGCGACCGTTCGACATGGCCTGGTTCTGCAGTGGGCACTCGCCGCCCTTGTCGCAGACCGGGCAGTCCAGCGGGTGGTTGATCAGCAGGAATTCCATGATGCCCTGCTGGGCCTTGTCGGCGACCTCGCTGGTCATCTGGGTCGAGACGACCATGCCGTCGGCGACCGGGAGCGTGCAGGAGGCCTGCGGCTTGGGGAACCCGCGTCCGTTGCCGGCGTCGGGAACGTCGACCAGGCACTGACGGCAGGCGCCGACCGGCGCCAGCAGTGGGTGGTCGCAGAACCGCGGGATCTGGACGCCGATCTGCTCGGCAGCCCGGATGACCAGCGTGTTCTCCGGAACCTCGACGACGACGCCGTCGATGGTCACCGACACGGTCTTGACGGCTTCCTGCGCGGAAGCCTTCTCGGGAGCAGTCGTCATGCCATCGCCTCCGCGGCAAAGACGGTCGAGGCGACCGGGTCGAAGGGGCAGCCGCCGTGGCGCAGGTGCTCGAGGTACTCCTCGCGGAAGTACTCGATCGAACTGGAGATCGGGCTGGTCGCACCGTCTCCGAGCGCGCAGAACGCGCGGCCGAGGATGTTGTCGCACTGGTCGAGGAGCAGGTCGAGGTCGGACTCGCTGCCCTCACCACGCTCCAGCGCCGCCAGCGTCTGGGCCAGCCACCAGGTGCCCTCGCGGCAGGGGGTGCACTTGCCGCAGGACTCGTGCTTGTAGAACTCGGTCCAACGCAGAACGGCGCGGACCACGCAGGTGGTCTCGTCGAAGACCTGCAGCGCCCGGGTGCCCAGCATGGAGCCGGCTTCACCGACCGCCTCGAAGTCGAGCGGCACGTCGAGGTGCTCGGAGGTCAGGATCGGGGTGCTGGAGCCGCCGGGGGTCCAGAACTTCAGTTCGTGGCCCTCGCGGATCCCACCGGCCAGGTCGAGGAGTTCGCGCAGCGTGATCCCCAGCGGCGCTTCGTACTGACCGGGCTTGGTGACGTGCCCGGAGAGCGAGAAGATGCCGTAGCCCTTGGACTTCTCGGTGCCCATCGAGGCGAACCACTCGGCGCCGTGCTCCACGATGCTGGGCACCGAGGCGATCGACTCGACGTTGTTGATGACCGTCGGGCTCGCATAGAGGCCGGCGACGGCGGGGAACGGCGGACGCAAGCGCGGTTGGCCGCGGCGTCCCTCCAGCCCCTCGAGCAGTGCGGTCTCTTCGCCGCAGATGTAGGCACCGGCACCGGTGTGGACCACGACGTCGAGGTCATAGCCGGAACCGTGGATGTTCTTGCCGAGGTGACCGGCCCGGTAGGCATCCTCGACGGCGGCCTGCACGCGACGGATCACGTGGAGCACCTCGCCGCGGATGTAGATGAAGGCGTGGTTGGCGCGGATGGCGAAGGAACTGATGATCACGCCCTCCACCAGGACGTGCGGGTTGGCCATCATCA
>JBFIDC010000092.1:0-10602 GCA_041581495.1 Nocardioides sp.
CTGGTCGACCCCGGTCGCATCCGCGACCGCCGCCTCGGGCAGCCCCTTCTGAACCAGTTCGACCCACTGGTCGACATAGGAGTCGACGACGTCGGCGAGACCCCGAAGGTCCTCGGGACGAACGATCGCGGCGACCATCCACGGCGAGCGGATCGACCATTGGAGCGGTCCGATGGACGGCACAGACATCACGCCGGGGCGACCCAGCGCCTCGGTGCGGGCCTCGGTCACCGGGCCATAGACGGCCTCGCTGTAGTCCAGGCTGACGCCGAGGTCGACCCGCGGCACCAGGTCGAGGCCGAAGTGGAACGTGCCGTCGGTGTTCGGCGAGATCGCGGTGTCGAGGAACAGGTGCGGCACCGCGCCGGACGCCGGGGTGAAGGCATAGATCTGGTGGGTGTCCATGCCGAAGTCGTCGACGGCCAGCACGCTGTAGACCACGCGGACGCCGTCGTCGCGGGTGAAGACCCGGAACGCTCCGATCGACTTGCCGTCCAGCGGACCGCCGGCACCGGTCAGCGGCAGCGCTGCCGCGCCGTCGGGACCGGTCTCCTCGACCAGGCCGAGGTCGGAGACGATTCGCTCCAATGCGGCGGTCACGATCTCGCGACCGGTCCGGTCGACGTCGGCGAGGGCGCTGGGAGGCGCAACCGACCCTTCTTCGGGCATCCGCTCGACCTCGGTGTGCTCGAGTCGGAAGCCGGTGGCCAACAGCGCGTCGACCGAGACCGGCTTGGTCGGGGCGTGCAACTCGTTGCGGTACTCCAGTGGCGGGAGACCGTCCATCGCGCACAACGTGTCGAAGTAGGGCTGCAGCGCCGGCGGCACCTCGGGGTGAGTCATGTTGAAGGTGCCGACGTGGCGGCCCTCGAGCATGTGGATGACGGCGCGTGCGACGTCGAGGACATTGATCCGATAGAACAGCGCCTCGTCGTGGAAGGGCACCGATCCGCCGAGCACCTGGTGCGCCATCCGCAGCTTGTCCATGACCGGCGGGTCCTCGCCCCCGGCGATGTCGGCGCTGCGCAGGATCGCCAGGCGCTCCGCGGCGGTCGCGCGATAGGTCCGCTCGGCCTCCTGGAACATCGCCGGGCTCGGGTCGTCGCTCTGGGTCAGCGGTGACGACTCGTCGATGACGTCGAGGTGGTTGGCGGCGTCGCCGTAGACCGAGAGCGAGGAGAGCATCACGATGTAGGGGTTGCCGGGGATGCTGGCCACCGACTCGGCGGTGTCGACGAGCACACTGCGATAGGTGCGCTGGCGCTGTTCGACGGTCATTGCCTGGGCCGCGGCCGGCCCCGCCAGCACGACTACGGCATCGACGTCGGCCGCCGCTGCGTGCACCTTGTCTCGATCGCCACCCTTGAGGACGACGACCTCATCGCACACATCCTGCAGAGTGCTGACCTTGCCCGGCGTGGTCGTCGTACCGACCACCACGTGGCCCGCGCCGCGAAGCATCCGCGAGAGTTCCTTGCCCACCAGGCCGCAGCCCACCACCAAAACCTTCATCTTCATCCTCCAGCCGTAGGTCCGTAGATGATATATAGTCACACACCTTGACTAACTCGTCAAGCACCTTGACTGATTGGATATCCTGCGATGGTGGCGAGCGCCGAGGTGCACGACGGGACCGACCTGCCCTCCCACCTCTACCGATGGTTGGAGTCGGGCTTGTTGCGTGTCTCCCGAGAGTTCGACGCCGCCAGCGACCCCGTGGTCACCGGTGTCGGGCACCGGCGCCTGCGGATCCTGCAGTTGATCCCCGCCGACGGCATCCGACAGACCGCGCTTGCCGAGCGCGCGCTGGTGACCAAGCAGGCCATCACCGACCTCGTCGACAACCTGCAGGCCGACGGACTGGTGACCCGCGCCAGCGACCCGGCCGACGGTCGCGCCTGGGTCGTGGTGCGCACCGAGGCCGGCGACAAGGTCAACGAGGCCGCCGACCGCGCCATGGCCCAAGTCGAGCGAACCCTCGCCGACGAGGTCGGCGAGGGTCGCTACGCAACATTCCTCGAGGTGTTGCGCCAGTTCGGCGGCGCCTGACTTCGCTCAGGCGATCCCGGGGATCCGGCGACGCGGCCGAGAGAACCAGCGGTCCAGGACCTTGAGGTCGATGGTGGCCTCGTCGGTCACCGGCGCACCCGAGCCACCATCGGGGTCGGTGTCCCCGTCGCGAGTCGTAGCCAGCGCCGGGAGGGCGCCGGGACCGCGCAGGTGGCGTCGCAGACCCCAGGCCGCGATGGCCACCGCGATCAGGTTGAGCAGGAACAGCCCCCACGGATAGCTCTGCGAGGCCGTCCCGAATGTGCCGTTGGTCGTCGTGCCCACCTGGCCCGCCACCTGATAGGTGCCGATCGCCGCCGTGGGCATCTCCATGGGGATCTCGATCCGCTGGGTCTGCTGCGGAGCGAGCGGCCCGACGGCCGCCTGCATCTGCGCCGGCTCCAGGTCGCGGGATCGTCCCATCGCCATCGCTACATACGGCGCCTCGATCGTGGTGGCGCCGACGTTCTGCACCACCAGGACCAAGGTGCGCTGCGGAGCGGCGCCGAACAGTTCGCCGACCGAACGCGGACCCTCGAGTCGCACGTCGAGCAACGAGAGGTTCTGGACTTCTCCGGCTGCCCCGGCCGTGGCATCCGGCGTGCCGGCGGTCGGCGTGGCACCCGGGTCGACAGGACCGGCCGCCGCGTCGGTGCCGGAGGCAGCACCTCCGCCGCCACCCCCGCCGCCCAGCGATCCCGAACCGACCTTCATCGACCCGATGTCACCCTTGATGGCCTTGCAGTTGCCGGTGATGTCGAAGCTGGGGAAGTAGAACGAGAATGCATTGACCGTGACCGGCAAGGTGTCGCCGTCCGCGGCCACCGACCCCGTGAGGTCGGGCACCGGCACATTGGTCTTGGGCGGGACGTTGACATTGGCACTGCCCTTGACCGTCGTGGCCTTGCCGCCGACGGTCATGTCGACCGTGACGTCCATGGGGCCGTCGATCGGGACGGGGGCGATGCCGGGCAGGTCGGTGAAGTTGGCCAACAGCGACACCGGGTCGGAGGCAGCCTTGCGTGCACCGGCCACCGTCGCCGTGGGCGTGTAGTCGAACTGTGCCTCGAAGGGGAGGAGGACGCAGTCGAAGGTGGTCTCACCCTTGGCCGGCGTGCCGCCGCTGACCCCGGATGAACCGGAACCGCCGCTGTCACCGCCGCCATCGCCGCCGCTGTCACCGCCGCCATCGCCGCCGCTGTCACCTCCGCCGCCGCCGCTGCCGCCGCCATCGCCGCCGCCATCGCCGCCATCCTCGTCCTCATCGGGACAGGCCAGCGGGTTGGGAATGGGGAGGGGCAGGTCGAGCGGGATGCACAACCCGGTCGGGTCGGTCGGGTCAGGGCCGGCGGCAACACCCGAACTGGTCACCGACGCCTTGACGTTAGTGGGCTCGGGGTCGGTGCGCGGGTTCTTCTTCGCGGTCCCCGAGGTCTGCCCGTTGCACTCGATGGCGACGCTGAAGGACTCGGCTCGGAAGCTCACGCCTTCGAAGACGACCTCGTTGACGCCGTTTTCGACGGTGAACGGGACGTCCATCGTCGTGGCCGGGATGCTCTGGCCGGTCGAGATCAACCCGAAGTCGATCTCCTTGGTGAACGGTTCGCCACCGTTGACCGAGAAGGAGAAGATGCCTTTGACCTGCGCCGAGGGGCCGGCGTTCTCCGGACCCTTGTTGAACGAGTAGGTGAGCGTGCCCTGGCTGCCTGCCGGCGGAGCCGAGGGAGACAGCGTGATCTTGTGGTCGGGCGGGCCCTTGGGTGCGGCATCCGGGTTGGCCCACGGCGCCAGACTCGAGGAGATGTCGTAGGTCGGTGGCGCATAGAACCAGATCCAGCATCCGCCGATCGGCTCGACGGCGTGCGAGGGGGTGGCCAAGAGCGGCACCGAGGTCAGCGCGAGGACCAGCGCGGCACCGACCCGCGCCAGCCACAGGTTCAGGCGGCGGTTCATCGGGCCACCGCCTTGCGGCCGCGGCTGCGTTTGGCCGCGAAGCCCAACCCGAAGTAGAGGCCGAGGGCCACCAGCGCCAGGTTGGTGACGATCAGGACCACGAGCACGGTGTTGTCGGCCTCGGCGCTGGTCAACGCCACAGCAGCGTCGGAGACGTCGCCGGCGGGGAGCGCTGCGGCCACAGGGGCGGCTGCGGGCGCGGCCGGGGCCGCGGCGCCGGTGTCGACGGCGGGCGCGGTGCCAGCCGGCTTGGCGTCACCGAAGTAGATCGGAATCGACACGCTGTTGGCGGCGACCTCCTCGGGGCCCGAGGTGGTCGGCAGCGGCTCGGCGGCGATGATGCACTGCTCGACGGTGCAGTCGACGTCGCCGAACTTCAGCGACACCTTGACCGTGACCTGGTCGATGTTGCCGTCCGCGTCAGCGTTGCGGAAGGTGGCACCTCCGGACAGGTTGCAGTCGGCGGGGCCGGTGAAACCGACCCGGCACTGGCCCACGGCGATGCCCTTGAGGTTGGGCGCGAAGCCCGAGCCGTCGATGGTGATCGTCTGACCCTCGGTCAGGCCCTCGGTGGCACTGACCACGAGGCTCGGCGCTGCGAACGCCGGCGCGGCCACGCCGATGACGATGGCCAGCGTGGCCACCGCGGCCAGGAGGACGCGGCCGACTCGTGTCGACAGGTTGGTCTTCGTGGTTCTCACTTCTGATTCCCCGATTCGTGTCACCGTGTGTTGCTTCCCCATGTGCCGGCGCCTGTCTTCGCTGCCATGGTCACACCCGGTACGGGCTGATGTGACCTGGACAACGAAGGACTCAGGTTTGGGTCACGACCTGCGTGTGTAAACCCTGTGTTTCGTCTTCGGCCGGGCCCGAGCGCAGCACCGCTGCACTGGTCTCGGAGTCCACCCCCAGGTAGGAGCGGACCACCTCCGGGTGCCGTCGGACCTCTTCGGGCGTCCCGGCGGCAATGACCTTGCCCAGGTTCATCGCGACCATCCGGTCGGAGAGCCGCGCGAGCAACGGCAGGTCGTGCTCGATGACGATCATGGTGGTTCCGAGTTGCTCACGAATCGCGAGCAGCAGCTCGGCGAGAGCGGCGCTCTCGGCCTGGGCGATGCCGGCCGAGGGCTCGTCGAGCAGGAGCACCCGCGGCTGGAGCGTCAGCAGGCACGCGATCTCGACCACTCGCCGGGTGCCGGTCGACAACTCGTCGATCTGGACATCGGCGTACGGCGTGAGCCGCAGGCGTTCCATCAGGTCCTGCGTCGCCTCCGCCTTGCGGCGCTGGGCGGTCTTCACGCCCAGGGCGGCGCTCCACAACGAGGTGTGCTCGATGCGCTCGCGGGCGACCATGATGGCCTCGCGCACGGTGAGGGTCGGGAACAGCGCGGCGTCCTGGAAGGACCGCACCAGTCCCGCCTGCGCGCGCTCCTCGGGAGCCAGCCAGGTGATGTCGCGGCCTTCGAAGAGGACCTCGCCGGTGTCGGGGGCGGTGAAGCCCGCGATCATCTCGAACATCGTGGTCTTGCCGGCACCGTTGGGCCCGATGACGCCGAGGATCTCGCCCTGGTTGAGTTCGAGGTCGACCCCGTCGACTGCCACCACCCCGCCGAAGTGGCGCGAGAGCCCGGTGACGCTGAGAACCGGTCCGGGTCCGGTCGACGAATGCAGGTCGGCGTGACCCAGGCCGGTCAGGTCAGGGTCCGCCAACAGCGGCGAGGTCTTCGGCAACTCCTCACCGCGGCGGGCGGCCGCCACGTCGATGCCCGCGCGTCGGGCCAGCGTGTCGGCGACTCGATCACGCACCTTGACCAGCATGCCGCCGAGACCCTCCGGCATCAGCACCACCACGGCCAGCCACGCAAGGGCAAGGACCGCCTGCCCGGGCAGACCCAGGTCGAGGAGACCCGGCAGACCGACGATGATCAGCGCACCGATCAGCGGGCCGGCTGTCACGCCCAGGCCGCCGATCACCGTCAGCGCGACGACGTCGATGCTGGCCGCGGCCGGGAAGGAGTTGACGGTCAATTGGGTCTGACTGTGACCGATGACGACACCACCGAGACCGGCGATCGCACCCGAGATGGCATAGAGCTGGAGCTTGCGGCGCCGGCTCGGCACGGTGAAGGCGCGCGCCGCGTCCTCGTTGTCGCGCAGGGCGGCCAAACTCAGGCCGAAGCCGCTGCGGCGCAGGTTGCCGGCCACCCACAGTCCCAACGCGAGCATCAGCAGCGCGAACAGGTAGTAGTCAACAGCGAGTTCGAGGGAGTAGCCGAACCAGGTGGGCTTCGGGGGCGCGATGCCGTCACCGAGGAACAGGCCACGGCGCAACAGCCATGACGTCGTCGCCAGCGCGAACGCGAGCGTCGAGACCGCGAGCGCGAGCCCCTTGAGGCGTAGGGCGGGGATACCGATCAGGGTGGCGGTCAGCGCCGCCGCCGCCAGCCCACCGAGCACACCGATGACGAAGTTGTCGGTCACCTGCATGACCTGCACCGAGATCGCGGCGCCGATGCCGGCGTAGGCGAACTGCCCCAGGGACAACTGGCCTGAGGTGCCGGTGAGCAGCCCAACGCTCAGGCCCACCAGGGCGAACCCGGCGACGCTGGTGAGCACCGATGCGGTGTCGTTGCTCATCACGTAGGCCAACCCCACCGCGACCGCCCCACACAGGGCGAGCGAGATCCGCGGCAGCCACTCGATCGAGCGCACCTGATGGTAGGCCGCCGGGAGCGGGTCGACCACGATGCGCCGGAAGCGTTCTCGTTGCAGACCGGCCCGGCCCAACTCGGGCTGGCGGAGCAGTGCGATCACGATCGAGGTGCCGATGACCACGCTGACCAGGCTGCGGGTGTCGGGGTTCGAGAGCAGCACCTGCTCCAGCACGCCGACGCCGATGGAGGCGGTGATGGCGATGGGGATCGACGCCATCCGGGCGATGACCGCACCGGCCAGCCCCTTGAGCAGCAGGTCCGGGCCCAGCGTGTCGATCGACTGACCGGCGGTCGTGGGGGTGACCAAGATGGCCGAGAAGGCGGCGACGCCGCCCGCGATGGCCCAGGCCAAGGTGGTCATGGCCTTGGCGGGGATGCCCTCGAGCAAAGCGCCGTCGGTGTCGTCGGCGGCGGCACGCATGCCGATGCCGACCCTGGTCACGCGGAGGAAGCGGCCGAGGCCGAACAGCAGGATCGGCGCGAAGACCAGCATCGCGATGTAGGGCGGACCGATCGGCAGGGTGCCGAACTTGAAGGTCGGGAAGCCGGCCGGCTCCGGGAAGGTGAACCCGCTGACGCCGTCGCTGTTGATGATCAGCGCGAGCACCAAGATGAACTGGGACAACCCGAGGGTCGCGATCATGCCGATCAACGAGGGCCGACCGACCAGGCGGCGGACGACGCCGATCTCGATGAGGGCGGCCAGACCACCCGCGACCGCGATCGCGATCGGGAACGAGACCCAATAGGGCGCACCGTGGTCGACGACGAGCAGACCGAGGATCGAGGCACCGAAGGCGCCGATCGAGCCGTGGGCGAAGTTGACGAACTTGCTGGAGCGGTAGACCAGCACCAGCCCGACGGCGAGGAGCCCGTAGGTCAGACCGGTGAAGACACCGATGACCAAGCGGTCGATGCCGAAATCGAAACCCATCATGAGGCGTGGCCCCCCAACATCAGTGCGCGCAGTCGCTCCGGGTCGTGGCGCAGGCTTTCGGCGTGCTCTTCGGCGATGATCGAGCCCTTCTCCATGAGGTAGGCGCGGTCGACCAGGGACAGAGCCACATTGACCGACTGCTCGACCAGCAACACGGCGGCACCGCGCTCATTCAACTTGCGGACCAGGTCGAGCAGGCCGCCCACCACGACGGGGGCCAGACCCAACGAGAACTCGTCGACCACCAGGATCCGCGGGTCCTGAACGATGGCCTTGGCCAGCGCCAGCATCTGTCGCTCGCCACCGGACAGCGTGGAGGCCAACTGATCCCGTCGGGCGCCCAGCCGGGGGAACACGTCGAGGGCGGCCGAGACGGCTTCCTTGTGCCAGGCCCGGTCGGCCGCGGCGTAGCCGTGCATCGTGAGGTTCTCGTAGACGGTCAGCGAGGGGAAGCTCGATTGGCCGACGACCTGGCACAAGCCGAGTTCCACACGCTCACGCGCCGAGGCCGTGGTGACCTCGCGGCCCCCCAGGTGAATGCTGCCCGCGGTCGCCGGCAGCAGGCCACCGATGACCTTGAGCAGCGTCGACTTGCCGACGCCGTTGGGGCCGAGGAGTGCGACCATCTCGCCCTCCGCGACATACAACGAGGCGTCGAAGAGGATCTGGAGCGGACCGTAGGAGGCGGATACGCCTTCGACGGTCAGCGCTGCCTGGGGCTCAGGGGAAGTCGACATTGTCACCTTCGTACTTGAAACATGGGCAGTCCTCGTCGTAGCGCAGGACGCGGTAGGAACCGGCGGCGGCGTGGGAGTCGGGTCCCAGCGAGGAACCGAAGCCCGCGGAGGCTCCGAAGTCCTCCAGCGTGTGGGCCGCTTCGGCCCAGGTGGTGGCATTGAAGGGACCGGTGACCTTGTCGCCGGCCTCCTTGAGCAGCCGCGTCGAGTCACAGAACGTCAAGGCGATGCGTGCCGCCTCGCGTGACTCGAAGGTGATCCCGGCGGCGCCGTAGATCTCGAGGCACTGAGTCTCGGCCTCGCTCGAGGGGAAGGGAAGCTCGGAGTCCGGCACGTCCTGGGAGGGGTTGAAGCCGATGCCGATCGCCCCTTCCAAGCTGGCGGGGGGCAGCGTGTCCGGGTTGTTGACGAAGAAGCCAGGATTGTCGAAGCTGCTCAGCGCGAGCCGCGGGGTGTAGGTCTGGGCAGCAGCGACTGCCCCGAAGATCGAGGCCAGTCGGGCACCGCCGAGAAACATCACCCGGTCGATCTTCTTGGTGCGGAAGGTCAGCGCCGCCTGGTCGTTGCCCTGGAACAGCGAGCCCTGGTCGGTGGTGTCGACCCAACCGATCTCGGCCTTGAGTCCGAGCTTCTTCAACAGCGGGACGGCCTGCTTCTCCACCACCCGGCGGTTGACCTCGTTGTCGGCCGCGACCACGCCGACGGCCTTCCTGCCTTCGAAATAGCCCTCAGCCGCAAGCGTGGAGATCATCGCCTCGGCGAAGCCGGAGTACTCGGGGAAACTCGGGTTCCACAGGTAGGGAGCGAACTCCTTGAACATGGCGTCGTCGGTGGCGACCAAGGTCGCGTCGAGCACCAGGGTGTTGCGCTTGGCATAACAGGGACGAGCGTTGGCCTGGAGTTGTCCGGTGAGGACGGCCGCGAACGCCCGGTCGTCCTGGGTGATCTCGTTGCACAACTGCTCCTCGGTGGCCGGGGAGTCGTTGGCGGGGTCGTAGCGGCGATAGATGGCCTCCAGCGGACGGCCGCCGACACCGCCGTTGGCGTTGACCCAGTCCTCGAGTGCCTGCACCTGGGCTTCGAGGTCGCCGGCGTCGGCGAGGTTGAAGCCGGTGATCTTGCTGACCGCTGCCACATCGAGCGCGACGAACACGACCTTGACCGAGGCGCCGACACCCGGCCCGTTGCCGTCCGCTGCGTTCGAGCCGCCGACACTGGAGAGGGTTCCACACCCGAACAGTGCGACCACGAGGCTGGCGAGGACGGCTGCAGAACGCAGCAAAAGCGATCGATCAGGCCCCATGCGTAGAGGATATACGATATCCCTTTTGCTGTGAAGGGTCACTTTCGGGCTCCGCGCAGCGAACCCATCACCGGCGCCATCCCCGGGAACCCCGGGAAGGCCATCGCCCGGGCGGCCCCGACCAGGCCCAGGGTCTGGAGCGCGATGAAGACCGCGACCGCGTCGGTGAAGGCCAAGAAGGGCAGGGTGATGACCAGGTTGGGGACGTGGACCAGCACCACCTTGCGCATGTTCCATGCCTCGATGTTGTGCTCGGGGGAGACCTTGAGGTCCCAGTAGAACTGATGCCAGAGCCCGAGGTAGGCCGAAAGCAGCAAGAAGGTGACCCCGATCGCCGGCCAGGGCGAGGAGAACCAGCGTTCGAGTCCGCGGTCGGCGGCGTACCACGCGGCAGCGAACGCCGTGCCTTCGGCGATGCCCCACAAGATCCCGAACACGGTAGCGCTCGGCACCAGTGCGCGACCGTGGGTGAGGGTGCCCATCGGCCAGATCACCCAGTAGCCCAGGACGATGACCGCCGCGCAGGCCGCGGTCCACAGCCAGAAGCCGGTGCTCGGGTCATCGCCGAGGGGATGATCCAGCGCCGATCCGAGCGCACCGCTGAGCAGGCCGAGACCCATGCACACCAGCAGGTACACCAGCGCTCGACGCCAGGCGTCCTCGACCCGGTAGCCAGGCCACGGGTCGGTGACCGGATCAGCCGAATTCACGAACAGGGCCGACGTACTTCAGGCAACCGCAGGCCTCATCGAAGCGCATCACCCGGTAACCGCCGGAGAACGCTCCGGAGCTGACGTAGGAGTCGCCGAGCCCGACCGCCGCTTGGGCCCACGACTCCGCAGTCAGATCACCGTCGGCACCGTCCGCGGCGAGTTTGAACATCCGCGCGGCGTCGCAGTAAGGCAGCGC
>JBFIDC010000093.1:0-10419 GCA_041581495.1 Nocardioides sp.
AGTCATCACCCATGACCAGAACGTCGGCGGCGTGCTGCTCGATGTAGTCCCGCTTGAGGTCCAGGCTCTCCTCGACGAAGACCTCGTCGACGGGTTTGAGGGCCGCGACGATGGCGAGACGTTCACCCTGACTGAAGACCGGCGCCCGGCCCTTCTTGGAGATGTTGAGCGCATCGGAGGAGACCCCGACGACCAGGCGGTCCCCGAAGGCGGCGGCGCGTTCGATGACCCGTAGGTGGCCGACGTGGAAGACGTCGAAGGTTCCGAAGGTCAGCACGATGCGAGGCATGCGCGGGATTGTGTCAGGCGGGGCGACCGGTTCGTGGCACCACCGTCAGGAACAATCCCCAGGGTGACCACGATGCCGCAGTCTCCACCCATCCCGGGGGCGGCGCTGGCCGCCGGTGACCCCGCCGCCGACCAGCGACGGCGGGTGGCGTTGCGGCGGATGCGGAGCATCGCGGTCGGTCTGCTGCTGTTCGCTGCCGTGGTCTATCTGCTCACGCTGGGCCAAGACGGGTTCCTCGGTTTCGTCAACGCCGGCGCCGAGGCCTCCATGGTCGGCGCGATCGCCGACTGGTTCGCGGTCACGGCCCTGTTCAAGCACCCGCTGGGCCTGCCCATCCCGCACACCGCGCTCATCCCGCGCCGCAAGGACGACCTGGGCCGCAGCCTGGAGGAGTTCGTGGGTGAGAACTTCCTCCAGGAGGGCATCATCCGCGAGCGCCTGATCGTGGCGGCGCCGGCCCGACGGCTGGGGGAGTGGCTCTGCCAACCCGCGAACGCCCAACGGGTGGTCGACGAGGTCGCCGACGTCGCGGCGATCGGGTTGGGCAAGGTGCGCGATGAGCACATCGAGAGCCTGGTCCTCGAGGCGCTGGTCCCCAGGTTCCGCGAGGAGCCGATCTCACCGCTGCTGGGCGGGCTGCTCGCCGAGATGCTGCACGACGACCTGCACCACGGACTGGTCGATCTGGCGTTGACCGAACTGCACGGCTGGCTGGTCGAGAACCCCGACACGGTCGCCGAGGTGATCGGTGAGCGCGCGCCGTGGTGGGCGCCGCCGCGGCTGAACGACGCGGTCACCGGGCGGATCCACGTCGAGTTGGTGCGCTGGGTCGCCGACATCAACGACGACCCGAACCACCGGGCCCGGGTCGCCCTCGACTCGGTGCTGAACCAGTTGGCTCAGGACCTGCTCTCGGACCCCGGCGCCCAGGCTCGGGCCGAGGCGCTCAAGGACCGGCTGTTGGAGCACCCGCAGGTCGTCTCGTCGTTCATCTCACTGTGGGAGGCCCTGCGTCGGGCGCTGACCACCTCGCTGGAGGACCCGGACGGCGCGGTTCGTCGGCGGATGCTCACCGAGGTCGCCGCCTTCGCCGAGCGGCTGACCACCGACGAGGGTCTGCGCGAGCGCCTCGAGGCCATCGCGGCGGACGCCGCGGTCTTCATCGTGGACCGCTACGGCGCCGAGCTGACCACGGTCATCACTCACACCATCGAACGCTGGGACGGTCGTGAAGCGGCGGCGCGCATCGAACTGCACGTGGGCCGCGACCTGCAGTTCATCCGGATCAACGGGACCATCGTGGGCGGTCTGGTCGGGGTGCTGATCCACACCGTCAGCGTGCTGATCGGCTGACGCCGGTTTGCTCAACACGGTCGGGGCACGTGAAAATGCCGCGGTGAGCGACTTCAACGACATCCCGATCACAGACGACGGCATCAAGCTGGGGCAGTTCCTCAAGCTGGCCGACCTCGTCGAATCCGGTGCCGAGGCAAAGCAGGTGCTCTCGGGCGGGGTCGTGCGTGTCAACGGGGACGTCGAAACCCGCCGCGGACGCCAGCTCGAGCGTGGCGACGTGGTGAGCCTGGGAGCCAAGTCCGCCCGTGTGGGCGGCGAACGAGAGTGGTCCTGATCCGGGGGGAGTAACTCAGCCCACGCCGAGCAGGTCGACCACGAAGATCAGCGTCTCGCCGGGCTTGATCGCCCCGCCGGCGCCACGGTCTCCGTAGCCCAGGTGCGGGGGAATGACCAACTGGCGGCGACCGCCGACCTTCATTCCCTGCACACCCTGGTCCCAACCGGCGATGACCTGGCCGACACCGAGACGGAACTTCAGGGGCTCGCCGCGGTTGTAGGACGCGTCGAACTCCTCGCCGCTCGAGAGCGCCACCCCGACGTAGTGCACGGACACGGCGTTGCCGGCCGTGGCTTCCTCGCCCTCGCCGACGCTCAGGTCGGTGATGACGAGGTCGGTGGGCGGCTCGGGGTCGACGAAGTCGATCTCTGGCTTCTCCATGCGCTCAGCCTATGCGCTGGCCCTCAACGCCCGCCGGCCACCCGCAGGGTGGTCCCGGTGACGTAGGAGGCGGCCTCGCTCATCAGCCACGCCACTGCCTCGGCCACCTCGGCGGGCTCACCGGCACGCCGAAGCGGGATCTGTGCGGCGACCCGGTCGAGGCGGCCGGGTTCGCCGGCGTCGGCGTGGATGTTGGTGCGGATCGTCCCGGGGGCCACCCCGACCACCCTGATGCCTTGGTCCGCGACCTCGTCGGCCAAACCGAGGGTGAGGACGTCGATGCCGGCCTTGGCGGCGGCGTACTGGACGTACTCGCCGGCGGCGCCTCGGGTGGCCGCCCCCGAACTGATGTTGACCAACACGCCACCGCTGCCGGTGTAGGCGGTGCTCATCACCCGGACCGCGGCCCGGGCCACCAGCACGGCGGCGGTGAGGTTGAGTTCGATGGTGCGGCGAATGATGTCGACGGGCGTTTCGGCGAGCGGGCCGATGTGCATGGTCGCGCCGGCGTTGTTGACCACACCGGTCACCTCCCCGGCCGCGGCGAACAACTCCTCGACCCCCTCCGGTGCGAGTAGGTCGGCACGCACCGAGGTGCACGTCGCACCGTGGGCCTCGGCCGCTGCCACGGCCAGTTCGGCGGCCGCGTCGTCGTGGACATAGCCCAGCACCAGGTCGTGTCCGGCCTCGGCCAGTCGCTGTGCGATCGCGGCCCCGATGCCGCGGGTGCCGCCGGTGATGAGGGTGCGGGGTTTCATGCGACCACCATCAGCGCGACCCTCCTCGTTCGGGAGGCGTGCGCTCAAGTCTGGTGCACGTAGGAGTCGAGTTGGTCGCGCTCGAACTCGAGTTGGCTCAGCTTGTGCTTGACCGCGTCACCGATGCTGATGATGCCCACCAGTTGACCGTCGTCGACCACCGGAACGTGGCGGATCCGGCGGTTGGTCATGGTGTCCATGAGTTCATCGAGGGAGTCGCTGGGAGCGCAGGTCTCGACCACTTCGGTCATGATCGCGCGCACGACGTTGTTGACCACGGTGCCGTCGTGATGCAGGTGGCGCACCACGTCACGCTCGCTGACGATCCCGTCGAGCGTGGTGCCGTCGGCACTGACGATCAGGGCGCCGACATTGTGTTCGGCGAGTTGGGCGACCAGGTCTCGGACACCGGCGTCGGGGCTGATGGTGACCACGGTGTTGTCAGCCTTGGCCTTGAGGATCTCGGCGATGCGCATGCTTCGAACTTAGCCGCCAGTGCCTGACCTGAACAGGACCTTGCCCAGGATCGTCGGCTAGTTTTCCGGCGTTGCCTCGGGACGGTGGCCGCGCGGACGCAACTCCGAGACGGACCCCGGTCCGCTGGGTTGCCAGTCGGGATCGCCATCGAGATCGTCCACCGAGCCGAGGAACGACAGCACCGCATCGTGCAGGTGACCGTTGGTGGCCACCGCGTTCTCGCCCCAAGGGCCATCGGCGCCGTCGAGGGAGGTGAAGGTGCCGCCGGCCTCGCGCACGATGATGTCGAGGGCCGCCATGTCGTGAACCGCCAGTTCGGGTTCGGCGGCCACGTCGACGGCGCCCTCGGCCAGCAGCATGTAGGACCAGAAGTCGCCGTAGGCGCGGGTCCGCCAGACCCGACGCATCAGCGCGACGAAGTCGTCGATCTGGCCGCGCTCCTCCCAGCCGTGCAGGGACGAGTAGGACATCGAGGCGTCCTCGAGGCGGCGCACGTCGGAGACGTGGCATCGGGTCGCCTTGAGCAGCGAGCGACCGGTCCAGGCGCCACCCCCGATCGAGGCCCACCAACGCCGCTGCAGTTGCGGTGCCGAGACGACGCCGAGGACGACCTCGTCGTCGACGGCCAGGGCGATCAGCGTGGCCCACACCGGGACGCCGCGCACGAAGTTCTTGGTGCCGTCGATCGGGTCGATGATCCAGCGTCGCTGGCTGTTGCCGGTGGTGCCCTGCTCCTCGCCGGTCACCGCGTCGCGTGAACGCGCCCGTGACAGGGTGCGCCGGATCGCCGCCTCGACCGCCTCGTCGGCATCGGTGACCGGGGTCAGGTCGGGCTTGCTCATCACATGTAGGTCGATCGCTTTGAACCTGCTGGTGGTCAGCGCGTCGGCGTCATCGGCCAGGACGTGTGCCAACCGGAGGTCATCGGTGAAGTCTGCCGGGGTCTGCGCCACGCCTCCCACACTATTCTGCCCAATTCGCTTTACGGTGCCCCCATGGAGATCAACGGTTTGCCGGTGCATGCCTTGTCCGTCCATGGGGCGGTCGTGTTCGGGCCCTTGGCGGCCCTCGCGGGGTTCGCCTACGTCGTTCCTGCGCTGCGGGACCGGGTGCGTTGGCCGCTCGTGGTCACCGTCGTCATCGCCGTGGGAGCGATCTGGGTGTCCTACGTCAGCGGCGAGAGCGTGCGTGACAACAACGAGTTCTTCCGCACCGGTGAGGTGGGGGCGATGGTGGAGACCCACGAGCAGCGCGCCGAGGTGCTGCGCCTGGTCACGACCGGCTTCGCGGTGGTCTCGGTCCTGGCCGCCTGGCTGCACACGCGATCGGGGCCGGTCAGGGTGCTGCTCGGCGTCCTGGTGGGGGGCTTCGCCCTCGCCACCGGGGTCTGGACGGTGCTCACCGGTGACGCCGGCGCCCAGATCGCGTGGAACGGCATCAACGGCTGACCCCGAGTTCCCGCGCGCCCCGATCGCGAGTGGGTCAGTGCGCGAGTGGGTCAGTGCTCGGGTGCGCTGCGTGCGGCCAGGAGGCGACGGAACGAGGTGACGCGGTCGGGGTCCGCCAGACCCTCGGTGACGGCCACGTCGAGCCCGCACTCGGGTTCGTCCTCACCGTGGGTGCAGCCGCGGGGGCAGTCCTCGGTCATCTCGTCGAGATCCGGGAACGCCTCGATGAGGTCCTCGGGCTGGACGTGCGCGAGCCCGAAGGAGCGGATGCCCGGGGTGTCGATGATCCAGCCTCCCGAGCCATGCTCCGAGTCCGGCAGCGGGAGCATGTAGGCCGAGGTCGAGGTGTGCCGGCCCCGCCCGGTCACGGCGTTGACGATGCCCACCTCGCGGTGCGCGGTGGGGACCAAGGCGTTGACCAGGGTGGACTTGCCGACGCCGCTGTGGCCCACCATCACGCTGGTGCGCCCGGCCAGTCGTTCGCGCAGTTCGCTGAGGTCGCCGTCGCGTTGGGTCACCACCCAGGGCACGCCCAGAGAGCGGTAGGTGACCAGGAGAGTCTCGGGGTCCGCGAGGTCGGCCTTGGTCAGGCACAGCAGTGGCTTGAGGCCGGCGTCGTAGGCCGCCACCAACGCGCGGTCGATCAGCCTGGGCCTCGGCTCGGGATCGGCCAGGGCCGTCACTACGACGAGTTGGTCGGCGTTCGCGACGATCACCCGCTCCACCGGGTCGTCGTCATCGGCGGTACGCCGCAGCACGGTGGTGCGCTCGATGACTTCGACGATCCTGGCCAGGCTGCCGTCGTCCCCGCTGACATCACCGACGACCCGGACCCGGTCGCCGACGATGACGCCCTTGCGTCCCAGCGGACGCGCCTTCATGGCCATCACCTGGGCGCCGTCGATGAGCAGGGTGAACCGGCCGCGGTCGACGGTCAGCACCACGCCTTCGACGGCGTCCTCGTGAGCCGGGCGATCCTTGGTCCGGGGTCGGGTCCGGCGGCGCGGTCGGTCGTAGTGCTCGATGTCGTTGACCGAGTAGCGCTCCTTCATCAGAACAGGCCTGACCAGTACGGCGCGAAGTCGGTGAAGGTCTTGCCGGTCGTGGCGATGTTCTCGACGAGGACGCCGGGCACGGCCGCGCCGATGATGACTCCCGCGTGCGCCATCCGGTGATCGGCATAGGTGGCGAAGGTGCCCCCGTGGAGCGCCGAGGGCCGGATGTCGAGCCCGTCGGCGTGCTCGGTGACCTGGGAGCCCAGGGCGCTGAGTTCGGCGGCGAGGGCGCTGATCCGGTCGGTCTCATGCGCCCGGATGTGGGCGATGCCGCGCAACGTGCTCGGGGTCGTGGCGAGCGCACACAGGGCCGCGATGGCCGGGGCGAGTTCGCCCGCCTCGTGCAGGTCGACGTCGAGTCCGAGGAGGCCGTCGCTGGGACCCGAGACCGTGAGTCCGGCGGGGCTGAGTTCCACCTCGCACCCCATCTGGGTCAGCAGGTCGCGCAGGTGGTCGCCGGGCTGGGTGGTCTGCCTGGGCCAGTCGCGCACCGTGACCCGGCCCCCGCTCACCGCGGCCAGGGCGAGGAACGGTGCCGCGTTGCTGAGATCGGGTTCGATCCGGTGGTCGAGGGCCGCGATCGGACCGGGCGCGACGGCCCACCGGTTCGCGTCGGTGTCGTCGACCTCCACGCCGTGCTGGCGCAGCATCGCGATGGTCATGTCGATGTGCGGTTGCGAGGGGACCGGTTTGCCGTCGTGGCGGATGTCGATGCCGGCGTCGTACCTCGCTCCCGCCAGGAGCAGGGCGGAGACGAACTGCGAGGACGCCGACGCGTCGATGACCACGGTCCCGCCCGGCACCGCGCCGGAGCCGCGGACGGTGAACGGCAAGGCGCCGCGTCCGTCGTCCTCGATGTGGACGCCCAGCGATCGCAGCGCGGTGAGCACCTCGCCGACCGGGCGGTTGCGCATGTGCGGGTCGCCGTCGAAGGCGATGGTCCCCACGGACAGACCCGCCACCGGCGGGACGAAGCGCATCACCGTCCCGGCGAGCCCGCAATCCACCTCGGCGTCGTGGTCGAACGCGCCGGGTGTGACGGCCCAATCCTCGGTGTCGGTGTCCACGCGGGCGCCGAGGCCGGTGAGGGCCTGGGCCATCAGCAGGGTGTCGCGTGAGCGCAACGCGCGGCGCACCACGCTCGGCCCATCGGCCAGGGCGGCGAGCACCAGCGCTCGGTTGGTCAGCGACTTGCTGCCGGGCAGGGAGACGACGGACTCGATCGGGCCGGTCGCCGTCGGCGCCGGCCAGGGATCGACCACTGCGGGGGTGCTCAGGAGGGGTCGCTCACGTCAGTTGCGCCTTGGCGAGCTTGGCCTCGCGGCGCGCCGAAGCGGCCAGGTGCCTGGCTTCCTTGCGTGCGTCCGTCGCGGCACGGCGTGCCCGCCAGGCCACGCCCGGCTTGCCGTCGGTGTCGCCCGAGGCGATGAGGAGGCCGCCGAAGATGGAGAGGTTCTTGAAGAAGTGCACGCGCTGTTGGGCACGTTTGGTCGGATCCTGCTCTTCCCAGAACCGGTGGCCGGCAGCGGTGGTGGGCACCAGCGAGGCCGCCAGGACCGCGGCAGAGAGCCGGGGTGCACGACCAGTGGCGAGGGCCAGTCCGGCGCCCACCTGTGCGACGGCGTTGATGCGGACCAGGGTGACAGGGTCGCTGGGCACCGGCACCGCAGGCGCGGCCTTCTGGGCCAGGGGCACCAGACGGTCGGTGACCGGTTTGGCGCGTTCGGCCTGCTGCTGGGCGTTGCGCAAAGCATTGACTCCACCGAGAAGAAACATCGAGGCCAGCATGGGACGAGCGATCACGCGGCTGAGGGTCATGCCTGTCATTTAACCGCGACCCGGTTCGGATAATCAGGTCAGGCACCTCAGATGCCGGCTCAGCCGAGCCGGACGCTGCTGCGATTGTCGCCGGGATTGGGGTCGGGGGCCCCTTCGGCGTTCAGGACTGCGGTCAGCGTGGTCGGGGCACCCGGGACGGGCGTGACCAGCAGGGTGATCGTGCCGGGACCGGTGAGGTGGCAGGTCAACTTGCCGAGGTTGATCAGGTCGCAGCGCGGGTCGAGGTGGATGCCCACGGCCGGCCGGTTGAGGGTGACGGTCAGGGTGCCCTTCTGTCCCGACTTCAGACCGGTGCTGCGGACGTCGACCTTCCAGACCAGTTTGGCCAAGCCCTGTGCCTTGGAACTGACCGCGACGTCACTGCCCTGGGCCGGCGTCGGGATCGCATCGGGTGTCTTGACGGGCGAGGTCGGGGCGGAGGGGGAGGGACTGCTCGGCCCCCCGGGTGAGCCGCCGCCGGTCGGAGTGGCGCCGGGCGCGCCGGGGGCGCTGGGTGCGCCGGGTGCGTCTGAGGGTTCGCCCGTCGTCGGGGTCGGGGTGCTGCTCGGCGCCGGCGACGGCTTGGTCTTGCCGGAACCGCCGCGCGCCTTGCTCGCGGGCTTCGGCGCGGGCGCGCCCGCGGCGCCGGGAGGCGTGGCAGCCCCGGACCTGTCGGTGGTGGCGGGGTCCGCGGTCGCGATATGCAGGGCGGCCACGGTCGCGGCCACGGCCACTACCGCAGCAGAGACACCGGCGACGGCCTTGCCGAAGGGGTCGGAGACGAAGGCCCCGACTCCGGAGAGGATGCCACCTCCGGTCGCTGCGGCTCCGGAGAAGTACGCCGAGGCGGCGGTCCCCAAGATGATGGGCGCCAGGATCGCGCGGAGGTCGGAGTTGACCTCGACGAGTTCGAGGTAGATCGCCGAGCACTCCCGGCACTCACGCAGGTGCGTTTCGACCGCGACGCTGTCGCGCTTGGAGATGTCGTTGCGGATGAACGCGCCGAACTGCGCGCGGACCTCCTGGCAGCGTCGGTCGTCGGATTCCTGGGCGTGCAGCGAGACGAAGGCCTGGCGCAAACCCTCACGGGCGCGGTAGGCCAGCGCCGAGACCGAGTTGGCGCTGATGCCGAGCAGTGGTGCCACCTCTGCGGGCTTGTGCCCCTCGACCTCGAGGTGCCACAGCACCAGTTGCCAACGTTCGGGCAGCGACTCGAAGGCCTTGGCTGCGGTGGAGTTCTCGAACCCGGCCACCGCGGTGTCGGTGAACTCCTCGCCCGGGTCATAGACCGACATGTCGTCGGTGGGCCGGGTGCGTGCCACGGATCGGATGCGGTCGATGTGCAGACGACGCAACGCGGTGAGCAGATAGGGGCGCAGGGCGGTCTCGGGACCCTCGCCCCGCTGGAGGACGACCAGAACCTTGGCGAACGCCTCGGAGACCAGATCATCGGCCTCACCGTCGTGGCAGATGCTGCGCGCGAGTCGGCGTGCGGAGTCGACGTGTCGGGCGAACAGGACGCCGTAGGCCTCGACATCGCCGTCGCGCACCTGGGCGATCAGATCCGCGTCCGAGGGTCCCTCGGGAAGCGCGTCGTCGCGCGCGTCACTGGTCGCGGTCTTGGCCACATCGGTACAACGACGCGGACCCGCGATCATGACGCTCTGGTCTGGACCAGTGGATCGAAACTGCATCGGTTTCGCGTCATGGCTTCGAATCAACCCCGTTCCTCCCATGGAACCGCCACACAAAGAGACGCACCACTCCGGCGGCGCTTGGGAGAGCACCACAGAACGCACCACAGCACCACGAACGGCACCTGGAACGGACACAGGAACGGGCACAGGAACGGGCACAACACGAACGACGACGAAGGCCTAGGACGGAGGACGACGATGAACTTCGCAGCCGGAAACCGCGCAGAGCCGCACACCCATGGGAGACCCGGGTACCACCCGGAGTGGGTTGCGGTAGGGGAGGCGCTGGAAGACCGGTCCTGGGCCGTCGTCGAGAGATGTCGGGTGGTCGGCCGCGACCTGGCGGAACGGGGGGTTTCGGTCAGGGAAGCTCTCGATGAGCTCCGGTCGACCACCCGACTTGCCGTGCACCGCGACCCAACGTTCGAGGAGTGCCTGGCGCTCACCGACGCGTGGGCCGATGCCACCTTGGGCTATCTCAATCGGCTGTCGTGTTCGGACCCGTTGACCGGGCTGGACTCGCAGGCGCACCTGCTCGCCCTGCTCGGGGTCCCGAGCCAGGCCGACCTGCGGCTTGTCGCCCTCGAGGTGCCACGGCCGTTGGACTTCTTCGCGCTCGCTCAGGAACTCACGCTGCTCGGCGAGACCTGCCGAAGCGTGTTCCCCCACGCTCGGGTCATCGCCCGTGTGGGCGTACGCCGGGTGGTCGTCTTGACCCACGCGGGCCCGGGCTTCGGCACCCGGGTCTCACTGCTGACGCGCTGCATGGGCGAGGACGGTCGGGTGTTGGTGGAGCCGGTGAGTTCGGACCGGAGCGCCATCGAGGCCGTCATCGATCGTCTCGCCCGCGCCTGATCCATCCG